>JAOZRQ010000271.1 GCA_029940115.1 Desulfobacterales bacterium | reverse complement strand
GCTGTTATTTTGTGAGTTCATCTGCTCCTCCTGTCCGTTCCGGCCATTGCCTTTAAAATGTAAACCGCCTCTTCCAAACCGATTTTCCCATCCCCGTTCACATCAACGCCTGAATCGGCATAACTTGACCGGATCGGTTCGGCGTCCATTCCTGTCAGAACCTTCAAGGCAATGATGACATCCCTGAGATCAATCATGTGATCCCCGGTGACGTCGCCTTTCGGGATAATGTCTCTTGTCTGCGTCAGGGTAAGCTGTTTCGGGGGAAATGAGATGTCGCCGTCTTTGTCCGAGGCATATACGGCGATTTTGTACTCTCCCTTGGCAGTGAAGTTGATATACCACGCCTCATAGCGGTTATATCCAACATGGGTCAGTTCGATGACCGGAAAGCTCAGAAACGTATCGTCATCAAGATCGTCAGAATAATTCGGAGGTGTGATAATAGCACGCACACTGTCAATGCCGTCAAGGGCGATGACTCCTTTTGCATAAATCAGGGTCGAGTGTGCATTATCCACCAATATATCGGACTGCAAAGAGACACCGACAATGGTGGGTATGTCGCTGAGTGTCCCGTAAGCTTTCGCTCCGAATTCGATTTTCTGGGCTTCTGCGCCGGCGATGTCTGTTCCCTCCTCATTGGGAATGCCGTTCCCGTTTGCATCAAGCTGCGGAGTCTGGCATTTCAGATCAGGCTTCGAATCGTCACATTGCCCGCGAATCAGTTCTATACTTTGTTTGGCATTGACAAAGCTGTCGTAAAAACTGATTCCGATATTCATGGAAGACCAGAAAACACTGGAAAAGGACTGAAACCCCATAACCGCGATCAGCGCTTTCTGATCCGAAGGTGTACTGCTTAACTGGATTCTCTCTTTCCCGTCAGGCGGCGGGGCCAGGAGCGGGATAAAACTGCCTGAGTGACATGACTCGTAGAACAGAACAATTTTTTCAACGCATGTGTCGTTCTGAACACAGGTCTCATTCTCCTGAATGGTATCCAGCCAAGTGTCCATATCTGAAATTCTGAGTATTTCGGTTCTGCTCATCCTGAAATTTCCGATTCCGCCATGACCGGCCATGTAAATAAAGAGTTCCTTTGTATCCTGTGTCCAGTTCAGAATTGCGTCTCGCAGATTGGCGTTGGTCGGTTCAGCGTCAACAATGTCATCCGGAATGCCGTCGGCATCCCTTGCATTCGTAAACGCATCTTGATAGATTGACACCCCTTGACACGCTTTTCCATAAAAAATTGGAAAAAGAGATGACACCGTCTGAAAGGAAAAGAGCCGGTTGTCCAACGGATGTGCCGGTGATGAGGATACGCTCTTTCTCTTCAGGCGGCGTGAGTAATGGGATGAAGCTCCCGGAATAGTCGGCATCATATATGAGCGTTACTTTGCCCGGGATATTCTCCTGTAATTGGTCAAGCCAGACATCCAGATCATTTGCCGAGAGGGTTTCCGTGTCGTTTATCTGGAAAATGCCTGCCTCGCCGCTCCCGGTCAGATAAATCACAAGATCGTGGGTGTCTTCTGATGCCCAGGTCGTAACGGCATACTCCAGATTGTTCAGGGTGGCGGTTCCGTCCGTACCGGTCAGAGTTTCGGAACTCATGAAATAGATGTTCTCATCTGAATATCCCTGGGATGTCAACGTGTTGTATGCCAAGTTTGCGTTATGTGCTGTGGCGGTCTGAAGGTCGCCTGAGTGAGATGTTCCGGTGACAATTATTGCTCGTTGTCTTAACGGCTTATCTTCAACTATAGCTTCAGTAGCAATTGGAATTGAGGGATTTCCGTACCAATCCTCAGCATAAATGGCAATCTTATATACACCTACTAAGTCAAATCCATCAAACCAACCTTCATATCGTCCGTCTTCTACATATTGTATCAGTTTTACAGAAGAAGAATAAAGAACAGGTTCTTCGTCCGGTGTTTCACCACTATATGGAGGAATAATTCTTGCCATTACTCTTATTATCCCTATATCGTCCCGTATCACGGCATAGATAAGAGCGGATGTGCCTACTGTAACCGGGTTTGGTGATACACCCGCTTCTATTATCTGTGGCGGGTTTGAACGAATAACTGCCGCATTGCTGATATGACTAATCGGCAAAAAGATTAGAAAAGTCAGAAAGATAATGATTTTCAGAAGATTGTTTCTTTCTGGTTTCATGGGTTGTCTCCTTTTAATTGTATGAGCCGAGGGATCAATTCCCCGGCTGAAAACCAAAGTATAAGCCGAGGGATCAATCCCCGGCTGAAAGCCAAAGTACTCAAGCCGAGGGATCAATCCCTCGGCTGAAAGCCAAAGTACTCAAGCCGAGGGATCAATCCCTCGGCTGAAAGCCAAAGTACGCTAAAGCGCACTAACTGACTGACTCTGAGATTCCGCTATTCATCTTCTTCCGGGTTAATGACCGCTACTCCCTCCAATCCGCATATCCTGATGAGATTCAGATCAGCGCATACGAATTTCAGGTCTTCCGCATTTTCCGCCAGACAGGCGGCCAACTGGAGCGCATCAAGTGTTCTGATTGAGAACCGGGACCCGTGCCTGCTGATAATGTTCACAGCCTGTCTGACAGTTTCCGAATTCAGGGGAGTGAGGATGAACCTGTCACGGCAATCCTTCCTGAAATTCCTGATCCCCGCATCTTTGGCCTCATCCGTTATCTCACCGGTTCTCACCTTTGTGTTCAGAGCGGAGCAGAACTCGGCCGTTGTCAGTTCCGAAATGATGATTCCGGATTCGTCATGGCCGAAGATATCTTCCATTCGGTCCGTGCCGATTTCACCATGATACAGCTTAATGATTGCG
Organism: Desulfobacterales bacterium; assembly: GCA_029940115.1. GTDB lineage: Bacteria > Desulfobacterota > Desulfobacteria > Desulfobacterales > 4be13 > JAOZRQ01. Next base: position 6,212 of record JAOZRQ010000271.1, on the reverse strand, counting down.
GATGTATCACAGAAATAAGCCGTCATATCCTGTCCTCCCTGTCCGCGACAATGTCCTGTGCCCAGTTTCTTTGGGACATTGCAAGAAGTTTTCTTGTCTTTTCGTGACTGATGCCCTCATCCTCGAAAAGCTCGGAATCGGCATGCCAAACCGTGAACTCTTCCCGGAACAGGGCTATGAGGCGGAAGATTCCGGGCAGGGATTCTTCGGGCATTGCCCTGATTTCGTTCAGAATCCGTTTTTCATACTGTATTCTGTTTAGCATCACCAATTTCTCCTTCTTTGTATATGTTGCTGAAACGATGGAAATTCAGAATGTGATTCCATACTTCCAGCACATTGTCCCTCTCAAAGTCGAAAACTCCGGGTCCGACATTTTTCCTGCCCGGCTGAAAAAGCAAGCACCACCCCCTTGTTCTGACAAATTCACCGGTCATCGTCCTCTGCCCTGCCCAAGCCAAGATAAGCGTATAGTTCTGGCGACTTGGGACCGACGTACAGAATGTCAACACGTCGCTCATCCTCGGAGACATGCCAGACCAGACGGAACCTCCCCATGATCCACATGCGGCAATGCTCCGGATGTCCCTCAAGTTCCTTGGCGTTCCCTGGACGGGGCTGGTTCGCCAACGACATGATTTGCCGACGGGCGATGTTTCTCACATTTCCGGGCAGACGGCTCAGTTGCCTGCGGATGGCTTTGGACAGAATCACCCGATATCTCATTCCTCATCCTCCAGAGCCGCACGGAGCTCCTCGGCCGTGTCACACACGATGACATCCTCAGGATGCCGTCTCCGATAGGCTCTCTCAGCCTGGACAGCGTCCCACAATGCCCCATCTTCGGAGGGATCGGAGGGCGTGTGGGTGAATTTGTGTTCCAAAAATTCGATGTACTGCAAAATATGGGGCAGATATTCGGGAGGGAGCCGATACAAGGCTTCCACAAGCGTCTCCGCTGATATCTCCGGCATGAACGCCGGTCCCGGGATTTTTTCTGCCTGCTGTGTCATTTCAGTGTTGATCATGCCATAGTCTCCTGATGTTAAAATATGACTGGTTCTAACGGATTTTGTGGTCTCTTAATCTTAATTACTTGATCTTGATCTTAATCTTGATACCACAAAAATCTTGGAACCGGCAATGTTCCCGGTTCCGACAGATTTCCCCGTTCCCGCTCCCGCCGACCGGGATGGCGGGGCCGAGACAGTGGGGATTGAGATCAAGACCTTGTACCATCCGACCTTGGCAAGTTTTCTGATGATTGTGCGGCTGTCCATTCAAGCTCCTGTAGCTTGCTTTGTGCGAACCCAAAGTAAGCTGAAGGATCAATCCCCCGGCTGAAAGCCAAAGTAAGCCGAGGGATCAATCCCCCGGCTGAAAGCCAAAGTACGCTAAAGCGCACTATAACCATAGCTGGCTTCAGCCTGACTTCGGCGTGAGCTCAGTCGAACGCTTGAGCTGTCAGCCTCGGAATTGATTCCGAGGCTTTTCACCGGGTAATCACCGGCTGCCCCTTTTGAATCGGTTTTTTCGGTTCTTTCAAAAACGCAGAAGATGTCTGTTTCTTGACAGCGTTGATCCTGGCCTGCCCCAACACCTCATAATCGTCTTCAATTTTCGGTGGATCCTGATACACGACAATCTCCATGCCTTTCTTTATCTGCATCTCTTTGCCGAGGTCAGTGACGACTTTCTTTGTGCCGTCGGTCTCCGTCACCGTTCCATCAATCAACGGCACATCGTATGCCAGCTTCCAATGGATCTCCTTGGCAAGCTCAGTTATCACATCCCTGCCTATTTCATTTTCATACTCCCTGTAAGCATTAGCCTTTGCAAGCCGTATCTTGCTCTTTTTATCTTTCCCCAGCTCGTATAAATATAAATTGGCACTTGCCTCCACATAACCCGGCCTCTTTCTGAACTTGCCCCTTATCATGCAATCGGCCTCCATATCCTCCTCCTCCGTAATGACCCGGAAGCGTTCGCCTTCAAGCATCACCGTATCAAGCGAGTCCTCAAAGCCCAAATAAAGGTCTTTGGGGAATTCCTTGAACGCCATGATCTCTGCCCCCAGTCGCTGCCCTCTCAGCGTATCTGAATCCTTGCGTATGATCCTGATCTCCCTTCTGCTGATCTCCCCGCCGGAAGCATCTTCAGCCAGAATAATGATGTTCCCTATCTCAAGAGGATAAATATAACTGAAATCACACGTTGATCTGTTTTTGACTCTGAAAGAGCCCTCATCCTGATTAAACCAGAGACGTGTCATCGCCTCACTCCCCCTGACTTTGATGGTCCCATTAATCAGGATTTCCTTGAGGTATGTGACATAGGTTTTATGCTCATCCTTGAATTTTTCCAGCACAATTTGGTTCAGTTCGGCGCTTTGCTGTTGTGACAGAAGAATGTTTGCAAAAGCGATGTTTCCGTTCTCGGCCACCCAGCTTGACCGGACCGCCTCCCTGTCCGACAGGATGATGTCTGAGGAAGTGACATTTCCGGCCATGTCTTCGGCTCTGATTTCCAGCCGCCTCTGTTTCTCACCGATTTTTACCTGTTTTCCGAACCGAATCTCCTGTTGTCCGTTGCAATCGGTCTTTATACCATTGATCATGATTTCTGTCAAGCCGGACTTGTCAAAAACATATCCCTTCAATTCCACAAGCCCTGTCTCGTAAACCGGCTGCTCCTCAAAAGGTTCCTCGACACTGATGACAGGCCCCATGCGGTCCACATTGACGGTGACAGAAGATTTGCCTTCTTTGCCGATCAAATCTTTTGCCAGCACAGGAATTTCATTTTTACCCGGAATCACAGGAACTCTCATAAGAAAAGAGATTTCCTGATTTGAGACATCCACGCGGACTTTCTTTCCCCCGACTGTAATGGAACGAACATAAGTGTCATCCTTGGCAACCCCCCGAATGGTAACGAAAGATGCGTTGGTCAGAAAATTCTGTTCCGGAGAGGTGAGCGCAATTTCAGGAGGACGGCGGTCAAACCCATCCTGCTCTATGAGAATTTTCCTGGCCCGGTCAAGGTATGTCTCGGCTCTGGAAGACTTCACACTGGCAAGGGAAATTTCCAGTTCATCAATCGCTTCCTTTATCCGTCTCTGATGATACAGGACAATCCCGAGTTCCCTGTGGGGAAAATAGCCTTCCTCATGGTAAGATGATTCAAAAAAATGCCTTCCGTAAGTGCGGGCCCGCCTTTTCTGATCAGCCTCCCGTTGCCGGACCGCTTCTCGCAGATCAAGTTCGGCCTCCTTCCAAAGCGCACCGTCTGCAAAAGACAATCCCCGTTCATAATGATGCCACCACTCGCCCGAGAACGAAGGAACAACACCATATCGTCTGCCATCCTTTTCAATACCGGTATCCGGGATTGGCTGGCATCCTTCGAGACAGAATATGGTCGCTGAAAAAAACAGAATCGTAAAGAAAATTGTTGCTTTGCCAATCAATTTCTTATTCCTCCTGTGAAAATGAATCCGGCCACACAAGGCGGAAGCCGATGTTGCTGTATCGTTTGTCACGGCGGATATTGGAACGGCGGATGCAGGAGAAATATCCTGCCGGGGAAGACTGGCTTCCACCCCGCACAACTTTGACCGATCCGCCACCATCCGCATATAAAGGATTGTGAAGCGAATGTTCAGCATAGGCGTTGATGAAATACGCATCCTCGCACTACTCCTGAACCCCGCCCTCCATGCCAGACAGCCTCGAGGTGCCCGCCATGTTTCGGCAGGCATATTCCCACTCAGCCTCTGTGGGCAATCGAAATTTCCCGACGGTGCTTTCATGGGCGTTCAGCTTGTGGACAAACGCTTTTGCATCATCCCAACTGATCTCCCTTGCCGGACCTTTGACTGCATTCTGTTCAGAAGGGTCTTTTTGCGTGAGCTTATCCCATTGCCCCTGAGTCACCTCGCGCGCTCCCATCCAGAATCCGTCAACACACACAGGATGAATCGGTTTCTGATTGGGGTAACAGGGGGCTGCCTGACCTTCGCAACCCATTTTGAAACATCCTCCCGAAACCCAGACAAATTCCATCCCGGTCACAGGGTCAGTCCATTCATCCCCTTCATTGGGACTGATGGTGCCATCACTGTCAAGCGTGAAGGTGTTGGCAGATTCTTTGTGGGAGAATGTCATCCTGCCCGTCAATTTGCCATTCTTGTCCCTCATTAACCTGCCTCCATACTCCATGTCAACATCTTTTTGGAGACCAAGGGAAAGATTGTTTTCATCGTAAGTTGCAGGAGGAGCCTTTTTGACTGAATCATAAAATTTCTTTGCCACCTTTCTGGCCAGAGAATCATGGCATTCTTTCGGTTCTGTGTCCACCGTGGAGGTGGTCGTGTCCGAAGGGACCAGGACAGTGGTTCGGGCAGGGATGACTGTGGTCGTTGTCGTCGTGATGACAGGATCGGGATAGAACCATTCTTTCAAATCCTTCCCTATGTCGGTATAGAATAACAATGCAATGATACTTGCCAAGCCGCTCAAAATGCCAAAGAATTCTGCCAAAATCTTAGGCCATCGTTTGACTTTCAATGCCTTGAGGATCGCCTCTCTTTTCCTGTCTTTCATTATGTTTTCAATAAGCTCAGGCTTGTCTTGTTGGGAATAGTCTTTTATTCCAAGATCATGAGCAACGACATTGAGCACAACCTGATCCAAGAGGTTTAACTTCAAAAAAATCTCATTGTTCAATTCTTTGAGGATCGCTTCTCTTTTTCTATATTTCAGAATATTTTCAATGAGGTCATGCGATTCCGGCTTGGCATAGTCTTTCATTCCGAGCTTTTTGGCAACAGCATTGAGCTTGTCTTCGTTCAACTCATTCAATTTCAGAAAGAGATCATCCCAATTATTGTCCAATTCCTTGAGAATCGCTTCTCTTTTCCTGTCTTTCATTATATTTTCAATAAGCCCATGCCACTGCCTGATCAGGGCGGTTCTAACCAGATCGAGGTATAATTTTGCCTTGGATGATTCGGCAGTGGAGAGGGAGGTGGTCAGTTCCCCAATGGCCGTCTCGATTTTCCCTTGGTGATAATACGCGACCCCCAGCTCCCGATGCGGGAAATAATCAATGAAATGCCTTCCATATGTCCGGGCCCGGGTTTGGTCATCCTCTCGTTGCTTGATGGCCTCTTTCAGGTCCAGCTCGGCCGCGTGCCAAAATCCGCCATCCCCGAAAGACAATGCCCGCTCACAATAATTCCACCAGTTGTACTGAAACAGACCGTCAACCACCCCATATGCCTTTCCGTTTTTTCGCATAGGCTCCTGGTCCGGGGCAACTGACATCCTAAGACCCAAGGATGGCATAAGGACAAAAAAGAAGAACCTCATTTTTCTGAGCATTTGCATTCCTCCCTTGACGGCCAATCCGGTTGGATTCTCACGACGCGAAAGCCTTTGTCATTCCCCATTTTCATTCTTTGTTATCCCACCCTCATATTTCATGTCAACACTTTTTTGAAAGCCAGGAAGACTCTTTTCATCGTAACTTCCAGCAGGAGCATTTCTGACCAAACTGAAAAATCTCTCTGCCTCCTTTCTGCTCAGAGAGTCATGGTATTCTTTCGGTTCTGTGCCTACCGTCTTGGATATGGAGGTGGTCATCTTCAAAAAGCTCGGAGCCGATATGCCGAACCGTGGAAAGCAGGAATCCATCTTGCGGACAGCGGAGTGGTGGATTCCTGCTTTCGCAGGAATGACGGGATTTGAGCAGTAGTTTCCTGCTTTCGCAGGAATGACAGGGTTTGATAGACTTGAACTTAGGGACTCGAAAAAAACGCATCATCCCATGAGAATTTTCAGAGGAGTGCTGAAATGAGCCCCAAGCGACATTTTAGCGCCCGCTGAAATGCTAAAATGTCGCCTGGGGGCTCATTTCAGCACTCCCTTTCCACTCCTTTTCGGAACTGGGACAATGCGAGTTCCTTAGACTTCTGTGTACAGGACAAAAAATGATTGAGGAAAAAACCCGGATTTTTCTGGCAAGGGAAGAATCGGATTTGCCAATCCGAACTGAGCGTGGCGGGTGCGTATTTATAAGTTGGGGAGTCCCCCAAACAGTCTGAAAACTCATTTTGGGATGGATCCCCAGTCGTCCTGCGGGACTGGACAAATTGCCCGGCAATGCTTCGGCGTGAGACTTCGGCGTGAGCTCAGTCGAACGCTCAGTCG
>JAOZRQ010000784.1 GCA_029940115.1 Desulfobacterales bacterium | reverse complement strand
CACAAACTCACAAACTCACAAACCCACAAACCCACAAACCCACAAACCCACAAACACACAAACACACAAACTCACAAACTCACAAACCCACAAACCCACAAACCCACAAACACACAAACACACAAACACACAAACTCACAAACTCACAAACCCACAAACTCACAAACCCACAAACTCACAAACCCACAAACCCACAAACACACAAACACACAAACACACAAACACACAAACACACAAACTCACAAACCCACAAACTCACAAACTCTTAAACTCTTTAACTCAAGTTTCGCACCCCTATGTGAGCCCATTTTTCAAGGGTTTCAGGAGATGGTCGACCTCGAAAACCCACTTTTTGGGCAATGTGAGATCAGGCACTTGCACCCCATCATGACCAAAGATTGAGTCAGACGGACCAAGAATTGACTTGACCATCTGTATTTACTCAAAAATTTGGGTGCGAAACTTGAGTCTTTAACATGGGAGCATCCATTCATGAAGAAAGTGATTACATTTGTTGCCATTCTGACAATGATCTGCTTTGCCGGCGCGCCCGCCTGTGCCAACATGGTCAGTGACCAACTTTGGATCCGGGCGGTGATTGACACAGAGGAGAAAGGCCCTGTTGAAGCAGTCTGGGAGAAAGGCGGAGAGGGGTTCACGCCGGCAGGGGACCATGTGATCTGGGGCCATTTTTACGCGAGTCCTGATGATGTCAGCTGGGGGAGCCGGCAGAATCCGGATCTCTTTGTCAAAATCTGGTTTGACCGGAGCGGCCGGCTGGATGTCAATTTTTTCCATGTGTCGGTTCCAGCCATAGAGGTCTGGTCAGATTACCCTTATGACAACATGCCAGATGAACACGGGGTCACCACCCTGTCGAGGAGGTACATTCGGCACTATTATGAAAACGGCCGGAATGACATGGATGTCCGCTATGAAAATGGGGAACCGCCGCCAGACCGTCAGCCCGGCGGGAATCCTTCGGGAGATTCCCTATCCAACGACCTCAACATCGCCGCGGTCATCAACACAGATGAAAATGGACCCATTGATGCGGTCTGGTGTAAAGGGGGAGAGGCCGAAACCGAGGGGGGACATCAGGTGATCTGGGGCTATTTTCACGCGGACCCGGGTGAGGTGAACTGGGGAGATGAGGAGAATCCCGATCTTTTCGTCAAGGTCTGGTTTGATGTGGGCGGAAGGGTGGATGTGAACTTTTTCCATGTCTCTGTTCCGGATATTGAGGTCTATTCCGCGTTGCCCCATGATGGGACATACCATCAGAAAGGGACAACCATTCTGGACAATCGTTACATCAGGCATGAATACCATCTTGACTTTCAAGTGAAAAAGATTGTCCTGACAACTGAAACGCTCCAGAACACCTGCGAAGAGCCGGCCGCGGCAGATGCCTTCACCGATGACATTGACGGCGTGAATGCTTGGGTCCACTATCGCACTTCCCAAGCCGGCAAACCCTACACATTCAAATGGTACGCGCCGGATGGCAGTTTGGCTCGTACAGAAGAAGGAACAGCCGGCTATGCGGGCCTAGGATGTTCTTGGAAATTCATCCCAAGGACCACACTCATGGGATATGATTCAGGCACATGGCAGGTTGAATTCTATTATGATGGGCAACGGCATGCGGAAAAGGATTTCGAGTTTATCCAATCAGCTTCGAGCGGGGAGTTTGAAATAACGGACTTCATCTTCACGAATACCCAGATGGATGAATGTGAGAGACCAACGCCCCAGACGTCTTTCAGCCCTGATGATGACATCGTGTATGCCTGGGTTGACTATCGCAACTTTGAAGGGGAGAAAACCCATGAATTCCGCTGGTACACGCCTGACGACAAGCTTGCCTCGATAAACATCGGATCACGGAAAACGTCAAGCGACGGATGCTCTTATGCCTCCATGGAGACAGCAGACATTGCCAAGTACGAGACAGGCAGATGGCGCGTTGAATTCTGTTACGACAGTCAGGTATGTCAAACAGAATATTTCATGTATTAGCTGTAAGCATGAGTTTTGAGCGTTTTCCTGATACCAGAGGGTTTCAGGGGCGCAAAAAAGGCTGCTCAGTGTGTTGGGTTGAAAGACAATGGACATTGAACCACCGAAGGTCGAAAGGCAATGAGGCCGCCATTTTTGCACTCCTTTGGTTGGGCTCTCACAAACGCTTGACGGGAGAAAGCGACACTTTGTTTGACATTTCGAGCCTTCCCTGATACCAGAGGGTTTCAGGGGCGCAAAAAAGGCTGCCCAGTTTATTGGGTCAAAAGACAATGGACATTGAACCACCGAAGGCCGAAAGGCAATGAGACCGCCATTTTTGCACTCCTTTGGTTGAGCTCCCACAAACGCTTGACGGGAGAAAGCGACACTTTGTTTGACATT
>JAOZRQ010000270.1 GCA_029940115.1 Desulfobacterales bacterium | reverse complement strand
CTCCTTTGGGATGCGCCAAACGCAAAAGACCGCTTCGCTCATCTTTTGCACTCCTCTGGGATGCGCCAAACGCAAAAGACCGCTTCGCTCATCTTTTGCACTCCTTTGGGATGCGCCAAACGCAAAAGACCGCTTCGCTCATCTTTTGCACTCCTTTGGGATCGCTCTTGCCAGTTCCTCGACGGTGGGATGGATGAAGATCAGTTTGGCAGGAACATCAATATCCAATTTTTCGGAAATCACGGAGATGGATCGGACTGCCTGAAAGGAGTCCCCGCCGAGGTCGAAAAAATTGTCATACACACTAATGCGTTCCCTTTTAAGCCATTCGGTCCATACGCCGACAATCAGCTCCTCCGTGGGGGTGCGGGGCGGCGTGAATGCCCTCTTCTGAAGCGTGTCCGGAGCCGGTGCGGGCGATGATTTCCGATCCACTCTGCCCTCGGGTGTCAAAGGCAGAGATTCTGTGAGGAGAAATGTAGCAGGGATCATGTAAACCGGAAGCTTTTCCTTCAGATACGCCCGAAGATCGACATTTGAGGCATCTTGCTCATCTTCCGGATTCTGAACAATGTGGGCCACCAAACATTCCTCTCCATATCCGTCTGTCCAAGGAACAACCACACTCTCCCGCACCGACGGATGCTGGGCCAGCGCGGTCTCAATCGCTCCGAGTTCGATGCGAAAGCTCTTGATCCGAATCTGCTGATTCATGGGGCCGAGACATTCCATGGTGCCGTCCGAGAACTGGCGGATCAGATCACCGGTTTTGAAGATTCGGGATCCCGGTTCGCCGAACGGATCCGGGATGAATCGTTCCGCGGTGATCATGGGCCCATTGAGATAGCCCCTGGCCAAACCGATCCCGCCGATGGCCATCTCTCCGGGAACGCCCACAGGAACAGGAGTGAGATGCCTGTCAAGCAGACGAACATTCAGATTGTCCGCAGGCTGTCCGATATGGGCCGGTCTGCCCGGCGGTTCGGCGGATACTGGGCCGGCAGTCGTGACAAATGCGGCTTCCGCAGGACCGTAGGTGTTGACCACCCGAAAGGGAAGGGCTTCGGACGGACGGGCGCAGAGCCTGTCACCTCCGGTCAGCATCATCCGCACCCCGCTCTCCACAGGCCATTCCAGGGCGAAGAACGGCTTCGTAGCGTGTGCCGGGACGAAGCCGACCGTCATTCCTTCCGATATGAGCTGGTCTCTCAGTTCTACAGCCGTTCCCGCGATCTCCGGGCGGATCGGGAATACGCATGCGCCGGCCGCGAGATACGGCCACATATGGACATGACACATGGGACCGGCCGGCACCGCGGCTCTGTCCGATGGGATGATCCCGAATGAACGACGGCTTCGGAATGCCAAACTCACAAGACCTGCATGGGAGAGCATGACGCCGGCGGGGGCATCGGATGGGTAGATGATGGTTGCGAGATTCTCCGGTCGAACCGTGGTGGGGGGATTGTCACATCTCTCCTCAAACGTGCCGCTCTCCCTGTCAATGCAGAGGATCGCCTCATGCGCCGGCAGCCCGGGCAACAGCCTTTCCTCCGTCAGCAACAGCCTCGCGGCTGAGTCCTTCAGGATGAACGCTATCCGATCCTTCGGAACCGCCGAATCGAGGGCCACACAGACCCCGCCGGCCTTCAGAATGCCAAGAAGTCCGACGATCATCCCCTCAAATCCCTCCATGCGTATGCCCACAGGAACCTCAGGCCCCACGCCAAGGGATTGCAGATGATGGGCCAACTGATTGGCACGGGCGTTCAACTCCCCGTAGGTCATCTCTCTCTGGCCAATCACCGCCACAGCCTCCGGCGTCTGTTCGGCCAAATTCTCAAAGAGATGATGAAGGCATCGGTCTGCCGGAGGAGCCGCTTCTATGCCGTCCCACTTCGCAAGGTTCTGACGCTGTTCCGTCTCAGTCAGAAGGGAGAACTCGGAAATCGGTTTCTCCCCGTCCGTCACCATCTGTTTCAGGAGCGTGAGAAAACATCCGGAAAGGCGTTCCACCGTCTCGTCATCAAAGAGATCTGTATTGTATATCCAATCGAGCAGCAGATCATCACCCGTCTCAATCGCGTTGAGGAACAGGTCAAATGGCGCGAAATCCCTGGCAGAAGATACAAAAAATGCCGTCTCCAATCCGAACATCTCCGGCACCCTGATGGGGGGATCCAAGTTGAAAAACGTCTCAACCAGGGGAGAGCGGCTCTCATCCCTCGGGACAGCCAGTTTTTCGGCGAGCTTCTCCAACTGATAGGCCTGATGCTCAAATGCCCGATGCAGTCTCTTTTCCGTGGTTTTCAGAAATTCCGGGAATGAAGGGTCGCCGGAGAGGTGACTGCGTATGGCCAGCGGATTTGAGGAATCCCCCACAAAGGTCTCGCTCGCCTCAATGGGACGCACTCCCACCGGAATGCCGATGACAATGTCATCTTCCCTCGTCAGACGATGGATCATGAGCAGGTAGCCTGAGAAGAGCGTCGTGAACAGGGTGCAGGCGTGTCTCCGAGCGAATGCCCGGAGCCTGCTGTAAAGCGCCTTTTCCATCTCCACAGAACGGGTGTTCCCCCGATAAGTCTTCAGGGGGGGGCGGGGGCGGTCCGGGAAGAGTTCCGTGATCGGGAATGGGTCGGCAAACTGCCGGAGCCAGAAGGATTCATGCGCCTTCATCGCCTCACTCTCGGCATACTCGGCATACCATTGGGTGTACTCACGGAACTGCATCGGTTTCGGAAGGTCAGAGGGTTTGCCCTGGACCAGAGCCGAGTAGAGGGCGACGACCTCCTCCGTCACGATCCCCATGGACCAGCCGTCCCAGATGCTATGATGAGCGGTCAGCACCAGGATGTGATGCCGCTCCGCCAGTCGGATCAGATAAGCGCGAAACAGGGGACCCTGTGCCAGGTCAAAGGGACGCCGGTTTTCCTCGGAGAACCATTCATCCAGCGCCGCATCCTGCTCCGATGACGTTCTGTCGGAGAGATCGGTCAGCGGCAGTTCCATCTTCAGATATGGCGAGATGCATTGCACCTCGCGCTCACCGTCCAAGGTGGTTCGCATCGATTCATGGCGATCCACGGTCTGCTGAATCGCACCTCGGAGCGCGGGGATACGCAAGGCGCCTTTCAGACGCAGACAGACAGAGATGTTGTAGGAGACATCCGCTTCCCCAGATATGCGGGATAAGACCCAATAAAGTTTCTGGACTTCGGACAGCGGAACGGTTAATGGATTGTTATCCGTGAGTGCTTGGCCATTGCGACGCGCTTTTTTTTTTGGCGAGGGGAGAAAGCCGGCCTCTCGGAGTTCCGCAACACTCTCCTTCACGGCCTGAATGACGTGGGCAATATCTTCATCTGTATGGGCCGCGGAGAGGAAGCAGGTCGGCCCTTCCCAAGTATACACACCTTTGTCGAGCAGGTGGTAAAAGAGAAGGTCCGTGTTTCTGTCCCGGAAGACGAATCTGAACAGTGAACCAAAATGTGTGGTTCGGATCGGCGTGTCCGTCTCTGTAAACCAGCTGTTCAAAGTTGAGGTCAAATAAGCGGTGCGCTCATTCAAGGCATCCTGTAGGCTGGGACCCTGTATTCTGATCTCACTGAGTACCGCCTGGGACGCGGCCATGGTGAGCGGGTGTTTGCAGAAGGTGCCTGCGAAGAATGTCATATCGCCTTGGGGATATGAGGTGTCTCCATATCGCCACATTCCGCCGTCAATGCAGTCCATATATGCTGCTTTTCCGGCGACAATGCCGATGGGCATCCCACCACCCGCTATCTTCCCATATGTCGCCATGTCGGCCCGGACATCGAACCACGCCTGTGCACCGCCCGGATGAATGCGAAATCCTGTGATCATTTCGTCAAAAATGAGAGCAATGCCGTTATCTTCCGTGAATATCCTGAGCTGATGCAGAAATTCCCGGGGCTGCAGATCCGGACGCCGACTCTGAACTGGTTCCACCAACACAGCAGCGAGCTCATGGGCGTGGCCCCGGAGAATGTCGAGGGATTCAAAGTTGCCGTACTCTGTCAGCATCAGATCTGCCACCATGTTTGGCCTCACACCTGTCACCATCGGAATGGCGTAAGGAACCCGGTTTCCATCTCGGGGGATTCCGAGTGTGCCGTCAAAGTGTCCGTGATAGGAGCCTCCAAATGTCGCTATCTTTGTGCGGCCGGTTGCCGCCGTGCATGCCAGACGGATGGCTGTCATCACCGCCTCTGTCCCGGAGTTGCAGAATGCGACCCGTTCCATGCCAGTGAGTTCGGAGACCAACTGTGCGACTTCTCCGGCGAGCCCTGTCTGGTCCCCAAGTTGTATCCCCAAGCGTAGTTGCCTTTCCAGCGATTCAATCACGAAAGGAGGATAATGGCCGAACAGATTCACTCCAAATCCCATTGCCAGATCAATGTATTCATTTCCGTCAACATCCCGGAGCCGGGAACCTTCGGCACTCTCTCCGATAATCGGATACAACATCTCCTTTGTTGATATCCGAAACCCTGTGGACGCCCTGTTGTCCGCCAGAACCTGCCGATATTTTTGGCTTCGCCGCTTGGATTCATGGGTTTTGCTGTTAATCCGTCCGATCAGGGCGTCCAGATGGTTCTGTTGGTGGGGACTCAGTTTCTCAGACCGCATATCTTCAGCACGCAATTTGGGAAAAGGAAGGACAGATGTTTTGGCGGTCAGAGCTTTGGCTGACGTTTCGGATCCCATGGTTGGACGCACCGAAGTCTTAGTTCGCTTCTGCTCTGTGACAACAGGTTTCTGAACATCAGATTTCGGGGGATTGGCGGAGTCCCCGCTTTTGCCCATGACTTCCAATTGTTGAGACACCATATTGGAGAATGTCTCAAGCTGTAAGGCCATGACGCGTTCAATCAAGCCTGTTTCGGTGACAGAGGAGATCACCTCATCGTCATCCGGAGTCAGATTGGGAACGGCTATCTCCTCATTCGTGATGGCAAAGTGCTGTTTCATGTCGGATGTCTGTTTCACAGCTGATATAGGTTCAGCAGTGGCCGGCAGGTGGTCGTGAACATGGCCGGCAATTTCCCGGATCGTGGTCAGTTCCTCGGCAAACGCTCTTGAAGAAATGTCAATGTCGTACTGCGCCGCGATCTTCCGTCGCAGTTGCATCAGCATCAGTGAGTCAATCCCCAGGGAGAAGAGATGGGTGTCATCCGTTATTTCAGACGATTCAATGCCGGAAACCGCATGAATCATCTCCCTGATCTCCGTTATCCTCTCTTTCATCAATTCCTCCTTGATATTTTCCAACGCGTTATTTTTCGGAACACTTCCTGAGGAGGTTTCCCTGACATCCGCTACCCGTTGCCCTTCCGCCGTTCTCCCCACCTCCGGTATCCAGTGCCGTTCTCTTGCAAAGGGATAGGTGGGCAGGGAAATCCGGTGGGGGGTGTCTTGCGGATAGGGCAACTTCCAATTGACCTCCGTGCCGGAGACCCAGACACGCGCCAGCTTGTCGAAGTTTCTCTGGTCAATGAGCGTCTTGACAAACTGTTCCCCGGATTCTCCTGGGACAACCGGTTCCGACTTTCCGCCACCTTCTTTGACATTCCCGGCATGAAGGAGATTTCCACCTTTCCCGGATTCAGCGTATCGGGCCAGTTTCTCGATCATCTCCGAGATGTTGGTGACGACAAAGGCCAGCCGCTCCTGCATTGGCTCCCGTCCGACCTGAAGGGTCCAGGCCACGTCGGCAAGGCGAATCCCGTTTTCGGAAACATCTGAGGCCAACTTTTCTTCCGACCGTTCCGGGCAATGCCGACGGATATTCTCACAATGCGCCCCGATCAGATGTGTTGCAAGTATTCGGATCGACGGATGTTTGCCCAGAAGACGGAGGTCTGCCGCCAAATCGTACCTTTCGGAAATCCGTTCCGAAAAGGTGGCCATCCGGACCGGGTCGAGGCCCTGTTCGCCCAAGTCTCCGTCCAGATCGATCTCCTCCTTGGCGACGTCAAGGATGTCGGACGCGATGCCAATCAAGTCCGCTTGGAAGATGTCGGATAATCCCGAGTCGCCTTCAAATGTGTGGATCGTCCGTCTCAGGAAGCTGGCGAGATTTCCCGCATAAGCCCTCAGCCGCTCCTCGTTCCGGGCCGAAAGCAGGATGATCTGCGGCTCATTCGGGTCCGTGGCGCTGTGACGATCCGTCCCAAAGGCATTCCCATGTTCCTCCAGCACCACATGTGCGTTCGCCCCGCCGAAGCCGAAGGCGCTGATTCCGGCCCTTCTGGGAGCAATTCTCCCCGCTTCATCTCGCAAGGACTCCCACGTCTGTGTCCTGTCGAGAATGTAAAAAGGGGTGTCCCTCAAATCAATGTAGGGATTCATCTCCTCAAAATGAAGATTGCCCGGTATTTTTTTATGTTTCAATGACAATAATATTTTGATCAATCCAACGATGCCCGCGGCCGCCTCAAGATGGCCGATGTGGGTCTTCAGCGAGCCGATGCCGCAATGTGGCTGCCCCGGCGTTTCCTTTCCCCATTCTGCATAGAGCTCCGTGAACGCGGTGGTGAGTCCCTGAATCTCCAACGGGTCGCCCAATTCGGTTCCCGTGCCGTGGGCTTCAATGTAGCCGACGGTTGCCGGGTCAATGCCTGCCTTTCGGTAGGCATCGGTGATCAGTTCGGCCTGGGCCTGGGGATTCGGGGCGGTCAGGGAGCCGGTTCGACCGTCATGGTTCACCGAGGTGGATCGGATCACCGCGTAGATGTTGTCCCGATCCACTCGTGCCCTGTCCAAGGGCTTCAAAAGGATCGCGGCGACGCCTTCCCCCCTCACATACCCATTTGCCCGTTTGTCGAAGGTCCTACAGCGTCCGTCGGGACTCAGCATTCCGGCCTTGGCAAAGGAGAGGAAGAGTCTCGGGGAGAGAAGCGCGTTCACACCGCCGGCCACCGCCAAGTCGCATTCAGCATACCGTATCGCGCTCACCGCCTGATGGACGGCGATCAGCGAACTCGAACACGCGGTGTCAAGGGTCACGCTCGGCCCGTGAAAGTCAAACAGGTGGGAGATGCGGTTCGAGAGAACCGACGCCGCGGTCCCCACCGAGGTGTGCGCCTCGACAGGAGAGGCGGTCGCGGCGATCAGTTCGGCGTAGTCGGCGGTGCCAATGCCCGCGAAGACACCCGTCCGGCTTCCCGCCAAGGTCGAAGCACTGTATCCCGCGTCCTCAATGGTCTGCCACACCACCTCCAACAGCAACCGTTGTTGCGGGTCGGTCAGTGCCGCCTCCCTGGGGGACATCCTGAAGAACTGCGGATCAAATTTGTCCATGTCTCGGACAAATCCGCCCCATTTGATCTCCATCACCTTGTTCTCGGTGAGATGCCCTGTCAGTTCCTCTCGGTCCTCGGGAATCTCCGTGACGGAGTCCTTCCCCTCTGTCAGATTCCGCCAAAAGGTCTCGGGATCCGACGCACCGGGAAAAATTCCGCTCATCCCGACAATTGCGACATCCCTCCGGTCTGAGGGGACTGATAGTTGCACATCCGCCGCTGTCATCGGTTTTTCGTCATGACGTGGATACGCCGGTTCTATCTTCCCATCAGATGTGCCAAAATAGGCTGACATCTCCTTGGCATATGTCTTTTCCAGATAATCTGTGAGATCGTCTGTGTTCTGGTGGGCGAAAAAGAGGGTTGGCGGAAATCTGATGTCAAAGGCCGACTCAAGAGTCTCGGACAGCCTGATGAACGACACCGAGTCGAGTCCCATCTCCATGAGGTTGGTCGAGGAATCCGCTCTCGATACATCCGTGCCGGAGATGGCGGATATCTGATGGGTCAGGTAGTCTTTGATTTTGGGGATGAGTTCCGAGTCTCCGGCATCTGAGAAACCTTCCTCATTCCGTTCGTCCTCATGCCCACCTCCCTCAGCCGAGTCAATCAGAAAGTGGATCTGTTCACGATCCGAAGGTCGCAGGCTGTCCCATTTCATCTCCACCCCCAAACTGGAGAGGGAGGAGAAGGTCTTCATCAGTTCCTTCCACTCGTCGCAGTCTCGTGTCAGGGTGCCGACCACTCGATATTCCTCTTTCCCATGCTTCTGAAGACATTCGTGGACAGAGGCTGAGAGGACCGGATGTGGAGAGACTTCGATGAACAGGTTGCAACCATCCTGAAACATCCCATGCATGACGGACTCAAATCGAACCGGTTCTCGGATATGCCTTGCCCAGTAGTCGCCCTCATAGTCGCTTCCATCCACGGAGAGTCCCCCGTGAAGTGTCGAATAGATGGGGATTTTCGGCGGAAGTGTCCGAATGTCGCCCAAAGCCTTCCTGAATTCCGGCAGATGAGGATCCAATTGTGAACTGTGGAAGGCCAGATCCAAGTTGAGAATGCGGGAAAAGGTGCCTTGGGCATCCAATTCCCCTTTCAAATCCGAAATTCCCTCGGTGCCGGAAATGACCACCGATTGGGGACCGTTGTGGGCGGCAATGGAGAGATCGCTTCCGTTTCTCAGCAAATTTTCGGCCTCCCTTGCCGACAGGGCCGCAAAGAGCAAACGCCCCTCGCCCTTTAGCCTCCTTATCAGGAGACAGCTTTGCCAGACCACCGTGACGGCATCCTCAAGGCTCAGAATGCCGGCCGCGTATGCGGCAGCCACCTCTCCGGCACTGTGGCCGACAACCGCGTCAGGCCTCACCCCCCAATGGGATAGAAGGTCGGAAAGTGCGACCTGGATGGCAAATGTGCAACGGTGAGCGATCTCTGACTCCTCCATACGAGAATCGTTCATGTTTTTTTCAATCTCGCGGAGTAGGGATCGGTTCGTATATTTGCTGAACAGTTGGTCGCACTCGACCAGTTTTCTGTGAAACACCTCTTTGTCAAGCAGGCCACTTCCCATGGTCTTCCATTGCGCACCTAGGCCTGAGAATATGAAGGCCGTTTTTTTGAGGGAGAAGTTTGAATCCATGTTTTTCTTCATGTCAGTCTTCTGGCTTTGCCTTTCTGTTTGATGCATTGTCGCATATCCTAATGAGTTTCTGAAAAAATTGGGGGTTCCGCGTTTAGACAACAAAAAGATTGTTCCGGAGTGCAGAGCTTGCTCT
>JAOZRQ010000018.1:709-28186 GCA_029940115.1 Desulfobacterales bacterium | reverse complement strand
CCGCCTTCAGGCGGTGCCACACCGCCTGAAGGCGGAACCACAAACTGAAATGTGTCAACCACTTTTTAGGCAAAATGAAGGATGCCGAAAGTTGCCATCATATTCGAAAATGAACACTGACACTGTTGACATATCTGTAACCATCCTCGGATCAGGCACTTGTGTGCCATCGCTCACGCGGAGTTCTTGTTCTCTGCTGATGGAGATTCAGGGGGAGAAGTTGCTCTTTGATTGTGGTCCTGGAACCATGCATCGTCTGCTGGAGGCGAATACCCCCATCTTCGACATTTCTTTCATCTTCCTGAGCCATTTTCACCCGGACCACAGCGGTGAGCTGGTCCCTTTTCTCTTTTCCAACAAATACGCCGACGGATATCGGCGAAAGGTGCCGCTCACCGTGGTGGCGGGGAAAGGCCTTCATCGGTTTTACAACGGGCTGAAAACTGTCTATGGCGATTGGATTCAGCTGGCCCCGGGCCTTTTTGACAGGATTGAGTTGGACAACAAAGCCTTCAACAGCCGCAGGTTTGACAATTTCACAGTGGAAACTCTGCCGGTTGAACACAACGATGAGAGCATCGCGTATCGTGTCAGCACCCCGAACGGCGCATCCGCGGTCTATTCCGGTGACACCGATGTCAGCGAGAACTTGGTCACCTTGGCCACCCACGCGGACCTGCTCATCTGCGAATCCGCTTTTCCGGACGCACTCAAGACCCGGGGCCACCTGACCCCCTCCCTTGCGGGCCGGATTGCGGCAGAGGCGAATGTCCGCAAGCTCGCGCTCATTCATTTCTATCCGGAATGTGAGACGGCAAATATTGAAAGGGAATGCCGGCGCTTTTATACAGGACCACTGCTTCTGACAGAGGATCTGATGAGGATTGAAGTGAGTTGCCCTTCAACGTGAACTTGAACTTGAACGTGAACTTGAACTTGAACTTGAACGTGAACGTGAATGTGAACTTGAACTCAAGGCAAAGGATTTATGTGTCCTTGAACGTGAACTCGGTGTAAAGGTTCAAGTTTAAGTTCACGTTCAAGTTCAAGTTCAAGTTTAAGTTCACGTGCACGTGCATGTTCAAGGTTTAGGATGCCAAAAGACTTGCAAATTTTTCAGAACTAGGATAGGGTGGGATTTATGATTAATGAAAAGGGAACAGAACATATGACACGATTATTGAAAATACAAATTTACAAACCAGGGAAAAAGGAACCGGAAACCAAGATAACGCTTCCCCTTTCGTCATTGCAAATTTCAGAGAAACTCCTTCCAAGCAGAGTGAAAGCATCTTTGGAAAATGAGGGGATTGACTTGAACGAACTTAGCGGCCTCTTTGCCAAAGAAGGGCCGAAGGGGACGTTGATCGAGGTTGAAAATGCAATTGAAAAGCTGGAAATCATCGTTGAATGATGCTTCGGTCAGCCATTCATTATGGTGCTTCACTTTCTGGTGCTTGGCGCATACGTTTTCTGGAAGGACCGCTTGGCTGATCATGGTTTCCACGATGCTGGTGGATATGGATCATCTCTTGGCAGACCCGGTCTATGATCCGAACCGTTGTAGCGTCGGCTTCCACCCCTGCATTCATATCCGGCCATCTGTGTGTACATGTTGATGCCTGGTTTTCCGAAAACGCGGATTCTCGGAGTGGGATTGCTGATTCATATCGGTCTTGATCTGGTGGATTGCATATGGATGCGGTAACTCCCCTGTCCGATGTCGGGCAGGAAATTATATGGTCACAGTGACTAAGCAAAAACCCGGTTTTTTGAAAAAACCGGGTTTCTTTCGGGATCAGTTGTCAGGTGCCATTTCTTTTAGAGACTTCCTTTTCCGTTGAGGCCCCTCTTTGGGAAGGGACCTCTCTTTGGGAAGCCTCCTTCTCTCCTTTCCCCTCGCCCGGTTCATTCGACGGTCATAGTTTTCCTTGAGCGTCTGAAACCGGTCATGCCCCAGCAATTTGCGCACCTCAAGCGCAAATCTGAACCGCTCGGTGGCCAGATTCGTCCGGACCGCCTCGATTCTCTTGAACTGCCTCATGCAGGCAGACTCGTCAAAGGTCTTTTTGTCAAAAATCACCTCAAGCTCAAATTTTTCTTTTTCCAAATTCCCTTTGAACCCGATCAGTTTCCGCCGGTTTTCCACAAACAGACGATCCAGCTGTTGCTGTTCATTCGGTTTCAGATGAAGCTTTTTCACCATGTTGGGCATTCGCCACCACTTGCCGGAGGGCATCATGATGTCGCTCATGCCAGAATCGGATCTCATCTGGGCATGGCTGACATCACCCATGATCCAACTGGCTGATATGACGAGAAAACAGATCAATGGAACCACTTTCCTCATTTTTACCTCCTAATTAAAGACAGGGTTAAGGGTTAAGGGTTAAGGGTTAGGGTTAGGGTTAAGGGTTAAGGCTTAAGGCTTAAGGGTTAAGGGTTAAGGCTTAAGGGTTAAGGGTTAAGGGTTAAGGGTTAAGGGTTAAGGGTTAAGGGTTAAGGCTTAAGGGTTAAGGCTTAAGGGTTAAGGGTTAAGGGTTAAGGGTTAAGGCTTAAGGCTTAAGGGTTAAGGGTTAAGGCTTAAGGGTTGCTTGTTGCTGTAGGGTTCAGGTTTGTTTGTTTCCGTCATGTTGGTGGTTGCCGTTTTTTTTGTCGATTGTCGGATGTGGCGAAAACTTTTGTCCAGTTTTTTGGCAAAAAACTTTTGCCCATCCTCAATTTGACCTGCCAGAAGGTTCAACCGAGGTTCAGCGCAAGCTTTCAGGGTGCCGGTTCCTCAATAAAGGGAGTGCAAGAAGGGCGGCCTCATTGCCTTTCAACCTTCACGGTTTGAGACTCATTGCCCTTCAACCTCAATGACTGAGCAGCCCTTCTTGCGTTTTAACGCGTTTCCCCTGTTACCAAGAAAAACTTGGAATGTCAAGCAAAGTGTTGTTTCCCCGCGTTTGAACCGCGGATCAGGTGGATTACGCGGATTCCACAGATTGCCGTCTCTCTTTGTTGGAGTGGGATTCATCGTTTTTTGGGTTTTTGTGGGTTTGTGGCGCGGAAAGTTGTTGACATACCGTCATCCCTCATGGTACAAGCATGCCGTGCCTGCATTGGCGGGCCAAGAGCTGCAATGGGAGAATACTTTATGGCCCCCCGACAGTTGCCGACATTCAGCGCATGGAGCCTTTGCCAATTCCCTTGGAACTACAAGGGCCTCAAATCCCGTCGTCCCAAAATCAAACCTTGGCTCCAAATCCAACGCAAGCCTTCAGGTGCCGGCTCAGGCACCAAAAGAGCTCAAGCAGGGGAGTGCAGGAAGGGCGGACTCATTGCCTTTCAACCCCGATGACTGAGCAGCCCTTCTTGCGTCTCATTCCCTTCAGCATCAGGGAAAACTTGAAATGTCAAAAAAAATGTCGCTTGCTGTAAGCTTAGAGCTTACAGCTGTCATCGCGGCGAATTGGCATAGCCCACCCGACTGCTCGGTCGAAGCCGGGTTTCTTCGGAAGGCACCACAAAATCGAGAAATTCTTCATCAACATAATCGTAAGGCTCTCCGGAGATATTTAGATAAAAATCAGGCAACGCATGCTCCTCCAATTCACAAATCTCCCTCATCAACTGCTGATCCTCTTCCATTCTTTGAGTGAGTGTTTCCGGAGTCGGCATAGGACCTTCTTCCAGGACGTATTCGGCCACTAAGGGCCGAGCTTCTTCTCTTTCCTGATCCATCTGAGCCATCTGCCTTCCCGGTGAATCCGCAAAGGGCCATGGCCACCAGAGGGCCATCAGAAACAGGAGCGCGGCAAGCCCTGCCGCAAAGGCCGGTCTTTGTATCGGGAAAAACACAAGCCGCCTCGCTTTTTTGAAATTCTTCAGCCTTCTTCTTCGGGGCAGAGGCGTAAACGCGCCCGCCATGCTCTCCAGAATCTCCAATTCCCTTTCAAGCCCCTGCTTCTTGTCTTGGCATGTCCCACACGCGTAAAGGTGAGCGAGCAGACTGGCCGGCAGGTCTTGTTCAGAGACAATGGCCCGGATAATCTGATCTTCGTTCAGATGGATTTTCACGATACGCCTCCCATGTAGCTGGTTCTAACAGTTTTTGTGGTTTCCGACACGGGCTGAGAATTGTGATCCGCGGATGAACGCAGATGGCCTGTGAGGGGCTCATCCGCGTCCATCCGCGGTTTGTGATCCCTCCCGTTCCAAGGCATGTTGCGGCTGGCTGTCCCCAGACTGGTCTTCAGGATCGTGACTGCCTGAAATCACATGCAACCACAAAATCCGTCAGAATCAGCCATGTAGATTGAAAATTCTGGCATTCTGCCCTGCCCGTGCCCATGCCCGTGCAGGGGCACGGCATGTTCACGGGCATGTTCACGTTCATGAGCACGGGCGATTTCAAGTTTCTTTTAACAAATCACGGAGTTCGGGGGTCTGTCTGAACTTTTTCAGGGCTCTGTACAGATGCGTCTTGACCGTGTTCTCATTTTTTTTCAGAACCTTTGCAATCTCCTTGATCTCCAAGTTGTCCAGAAATCGCAGGATGAAAATTTCCCGCTCCCATCGTGACAATCCCTTTGTGAATCCATGAAATTGCTTCCAGAACTCTTTCCTCATCAAGTTCTCTCCGGGATTGTCATAGCTTTCTGTCCTGATATGGCCTGCGTCTTCAACCTCTGTCGGTGTGCCGAAGAAATCAATGATGCTTTTTTTCCGATGAAAATCGTTCACCCGGTTCAAGGCGATACGGAACAGCCAAGGCCGGAAACGACCTGCATCCTTCAGTCCAGGCAGACTTTTGATCATTTGCATGAAGATATCCTGGGTCAGATCCTCCGCGTCCGTTTGTGAACGGGTCCGATAGCATGTCATGCGAAAAATGTCCGCATGGAAAAGGCTTACCAGCTGATCCAGTGCGTCTCTGTCACCAGATCTGGCTTTTTCCACCAGTTCTGAAACCTGATAATCGTTATCTGTCATTTTTGACTAGCTTCATTATTATATGTGACGAGTGAGCCTTCTCATTTGTTTACACTCGGTGATCAAGTTTTTTGATGGGCTATGGGCTTATGGGCTGTTTCCCAGATGCATCAATGATCGCTCATTGCCCCTTGCTCATTGGCCAAGAATGCCAAATTATTTGTTGAAAATCAAGAAATGAAACAGTCATTCAGGAACAACTCAAAGAAATTTTGGGCATCCTTCATTTCTCTCCAGTTTGTAGTTCACCTCATGTGTACAGGACAAAAAGTTGGAAACGGACGAGAAACCCGGCTTTTTCCCAAGTCGTCCGGTTTTCCAACCCCAAAAAAGCCGGGTTTCTTGGCTCAGTCATTTTTTTGTCCACAGAGTTCACCTTTAGGTGGCGAAACTGTAAACTAAGCAGTTTGATGACAAAGAAAACTGGTTTCAGGGGACTGGCGATCAGATTCCCATGACGCGGCACCTTGTCAGTTTGGGCATCCTTCATTTCTCTCCAGTTCACCTTCAGGGGGGCTGGCGATCAAGATTCCCATGACGCGGCACCTTGTCAGAAACCGGGTTTCTTTATTCGTTTGGGCGACCTGGACCGGCTTGCCCATGACCAAGATGAGTTCTTTTTTGTGGAATTCGGTTTGGAGTTCCGGCCTTTCTGATTTTCATCCGACAAAAAATGTTGAAACCAGACTGAAACTCTGTCAATATGTTCACAAAGAAACTTGGTTTCGCTCTCAGAGGACTGGCCGATCAGGTTTGCATGACGTGGCACTCTGCCAGAAACCGGGTTTCTTTGCCAATTCAAAAGAAAGGATAATTTATGAGTGAATATGTCAAAGTGGTCATCGGTGAGAAAACATATGAGCTTCCTGTGATTGTGGGGACAGAAGGGGAGAAGGCGATTGACATTTCAAGGCTTCGCCGGGATACCGGGTACATCACTTATGATCCGGGATATGCCAACACCGGGAGTTGCAAAAGCAACATCACCTTCATGAACGGTGAAAAGGGCATCCTGCGATATCGGGGGATTCCGATTGAGGAGCTGGCTGAGAAATCAAGCTTCAGGGAGGTGGTCTATCTTTTGATCAACGGGGAACTGCCGACCCAGAGACAGATCAACCGGTTCTCTGTCCTGCTGAATGACCATTCCTTGGTGCATGAGGATATGCGGACTTTTTTTGAAAATTATCCCAAGAGAACGCATCCCATGGGGATCCTCTCCTCAATGGCCAATACGCTGAAAAGCTTTTACCCGTATCTCGAAAATCAGGAAGAGGAGATCAACATCACGGTGACACGCCTGATATCCAAGGTTCGGACCATGGCGGCCATGTCTTACAAGATGTCGAGGGGGCACCAGGTGGTCTATCCCCGGCCGGATCTCTCGTATTGCGCCAATTTCCTGAACATGATGTTTCATACGCCTGTCAAACCTTATGAAATTGATCCGGATGTGGTGAAGGCCATCAGTGTGTTCTGGATTCTCCATGCGGATCATGAGCAGAACGCGTCGGCCGCGGTGGTCAGAAGTGTCGGCTCCGCGAAGACCAATCTGTATGCCTGCATCTCCGCCGGCATCTCCACCCTGTGGGGACCTCTTCACGGGGGCGCGAACCAGGCCGTCATCAATACGCTCTCTGACATTGTCAACCAGGGAACCAGCATGAAGAAGGTGATTGAAAGGGCAAAGGACAAAAAGGACCCTTTCAGGCTTCCAGGATTCGGGCACCGGGTTTACAAAACCTACGATCCCCGGGCCAAAATCATGAAAAGGATGTGTGACACCCTCCTTGAAAAGTTCAACATCACGGACCCGTTGCTCGACGCGGCAAAGGAACTTGAGGAGATTGCTCTGGAGGATGAGTATTTCATCAGCCACAACCTGTATCCGAATGTTGACTTTTACAGCGGAATCGCTCTCCGCGCCATCGGCATTCCCACCAACATGTTCACGGTGATGTTTGCCATCGGCAGACTTCCCGGATGGATTGCCCAATGGCGGGAAAATTTTTATGATGCGGAGTCGAAGATCTGCCGTCCCCGTCAAATCTATATGGGAGAGCAGAAAAGGGAATATATCCCCATTGACAAAAGGGAAAAAAAGGGGGGCGATCTTCAGCCGCTATTCACGGAATTTCAAACAGACAAGTACCCGGACATCTCTTTTCAGGAATAGAAGTTTGTAGTTCCGCCTTTAGGCGGTTTTGCACCGCCTAAAGGCGTAACTGCAAACTGAGCAACTCATTCAGATGTTCCCTATGTGAAGCACTGGGCATGAGCTGTCTTGTTCATCTCCCAGTTGTTCGAGAACATCCAAGTTCCTATAAATTGTTAACCCAGACTGACGCGCGGGATGAGCTGGCGCACCCTTTCATAAAGCTCGTCCGCGCTCGGGTGAGTCGCGGTGCCAGATATGATTAACGAATATTCGTTGCAAGGGAGAAAATTATGATTAGTGCCATAAAACGAAAAGCGATTGTGGGAGAAGACGGCAAAGTGGAGATTTTCTCGCCAGAACTGCCTGTTGGTGAGACAGTGGAAGTCATTGTGTTCATAGAGCCGACAGAACAGGACACAACGGAATACCTGCTTTCGACTGAAGCCAACCGCAAACATTTGCTTCAAGCTTTGAAGGATTTGGAAGATCGGTCCACCTACAATTATGTCAACTTGGATGAATTATGAAAAAAATAATAGCTTTTTTGCCAAAGGCTTTTGAAGACTTTAGCCAATGCTCCGCAGAGGATCAAAAAATTTGTGCCAAGATTGTTGAACTTATCAGGAATATTGAACGTCATCCGTTTTCAGGACTTGGTAAACCAGAGCCTTTAAGGCATGACCTCAAAGGACTTTGGTCAAGACGTATCACTCAAAAACATCGTTTGGTTTATAAGGTTGCTGAAGAAGAAATTATCATTGTATCTTGTAAATTTCATTACAGATAATCAAATGAACCGGATAAGTAGTGTCTGAACGGAAACCGTAGTTCTAACGGCGGAGCTAAATCAAAATACCGGCTGAAATGAAGTGCAGATTCAAGCCGATTTTTAAAAACCAAACACTGATTATAACGCTTTTCGGGGAGGCCGCCTGCCCGTGAACGTGAGCGTGCCAGTGAACGTGAACGTGCCCGTGAACTTGAACGTGAACTTGAATGTTCATTTGTGGGCAAGTTCGAGTTCGAGTTCAAGTTCAAGTATAAGTTCACGTTCAAGTTCACGTTCAAGGCCTCCCCTAAATCCGTTATAATCAGCAAACAGACAAGCGAGCAACATCATGTTCATCAATTTCTTCTACAAACTAAAGGATATGGGCATCCCCGCCAGCCCCACATCGTTTCTGACCCTTCACAAAGCCTTGAGCAAGGGGCTGATC
Source organism: Desulfobacterales bacterium (assembly GCA_029940115.1). Classification (GTDB taxonomy): domain Bacteria; phylum Desulfobacterota; class Desulfobacteria; order Desulfobacterales; family 4be13; genus JAOZRQ01. The sequence goes on along the minus strand of JAOZRQ010000018.1, from coordinate 19,834 downwards.
CATTCGGTGGATGATTTCTACACAGCGGCCCGGGCCATTCTGGTGAAAAGCGAGCGGTATTTTGATCTGTTTGACCAGATATTTGCCCATCATTTTGAGGGTGCCGAACTCCCGGATGTTGAGGGTATCGAAGTGGACGAGATGGCACGGGCCCTGCTGGAAGAATGGCTGAAAACCCCCAAGCTGATTGCCGACGCCCTCGGATTTGACGAGTCGGAGGTGAGCCAGCTGACCCCTGACGAGCTGCTCGAATACTTCAAGGAACGCCTCAAAGAGCAGACCGAACGACACGAGGGGGGAAGCAAGTGGATCGGAACTGGCGGGACCTCACCGGTGGGTCATTCAGGCCATCACCCGGGAGGGATGCGTGTCGGCGGCATGTCCCGGAACAAGTCCGCGGTGAAAGTGGCCATGGAGCGGAGATACAAGGACTATTCCCTGGAAGGCCCTCTCACCCAAGCCATGGTGGGCGAGGCATTGAAACGGCTTAGGAACATGGTTCCATCAGGTCCCAAAGATCAGGTGAATATCGAGGCGAGCATTTACCAAACGCTGAAGAACGGCGGCGAGATCGAAATCGTCTTTGACAGAAGCCTGAAAGACCGCCTCAACGTCGTCCTCGCCATTGACAACGGGGGGTGGTCCATGGATCCGTACATTCCAGTGGTGCAGACCCTGTTTGACTACGCCAAGGCCCAGTTCAAGGAGATCAAAACCTATTTCTTCCACAACACCATCTACGACGTGGTGTGGAAGGATCCGCGACGATATAAGAACCCACAGAAGGTGGATGACTTTCTCCGCTTTGACTCGGAGACCCGGCTTGTCATCGTGGGGGACGCGAGCATGGCTCCTTATGAACTGATGGCCACCGACGGATCGATCTATATCCAGGAGCGGAGCGGCAAGCCAAGCATCGAAAGGCTGAGATTGTTGGCTCAGACCTTCCCCCACTCGGTATGGCTGAATCCCGTCTCCTCAAGGATGTGGGACTACACCCGGACCATCACCATGATCCGCCAGATATTTCCCATGTTTGAGCTCTCGATTGACGGGCTGGAAGGCGCGGTGGGGCATTTGATGGCGAAATAGGATGAAATATGAAGGATGAAGGATGAAGATGAAGGAGCGATGGATTTCTGCTTTCGCAGAAATGACATCGCAAAAAGGCGTTGTAATCAACAAATAATTAGGATGGTTGCCATGACCCAAACAGTTGTTTCAATAAATTCGGATGAATTGGAAACCCTTATCCGTCAGGTGGTAAAGGAAGAACTTGTCCATCTGATGAAAACCCCGACTATATCTCTTCTTGGAGATTGGGAACAAGAGGGCCCCGACGATCCTGAAGGAGACAGGTTGCTTCTTCACGAGGCTCTGGATGTGCTCCGAAAACATGGGGATAATCCAGATGCTTGGACGAAGTGGGAAGATTTTGAGGCCGAACTTGAACATGCGGAGGCAACATGTTGCAAAAACTTCTAATCAGCTTAATCATCATGCTCGTCTCAACAGTCACCTACGCAGATTTGACCGCGCAGAATTCGGAGAAGAGAATAAAAGTGAGATACGCCCTTGAAAACGGCATCCTCAGCCTCTACGATATCCCCTTTGAGACATACATCAAGCTGGAGATGTGGGATGAGATTGAGTTCATATTCAGAGCCAACAACAAGAACATGATAAAACATGAATTTCCGGGCCTCTACTACAGCCGTCCTTATATGGTGAATGAGAAGCTGTGGGTCTTTGAAAATGCGGCCGGCGGCGAGAAGACCATCTACATCTTTGATCCCGGCACATTCAAGCTGTTGAATCGGTTGAACAACAAGGCATATGCACAGTATGACGGCGGAATCAGAAAAGTTTTCGGGGACACCATCATATCCGGCGGCTCTGATGAAGATGTTGACGCCGCGGTGATATGGAACACCGCCACGGATGACGTCAAAACCCTGAAACTCCGGGACGGCCATTATGTCGGTGCCATTGAAGTGAAGGACGGCAGGATATTCGTCGGCTCATGCGGCGGCGTCATCAATCTGTGGAACCATGACACCCTCGCATTTCTCGGGATCTATGCTTCCAGCGAAGAGGAGAATGTCAACTGGCGTATTTTTAATGAAAAAGAGTGTATCACAAACATCAGAGTCATCACAAACAAAGTCATCGGGGTAGGAGAGAAGACGGTCTTCATATGGAATATCGGGAACAGAAGACTGACTAAAGCCTATCCAAAAGCACTTCCCAATTCCATCGTCTTTTTCTACGAAACCTATATGGTCGAATATAAGAATGACCAGTTCGTCATCAGAGACTTGGAGAGCGGAAAACTCATTAACAAGGCAAAAGCGGAGAAATCCATCGAGGATCTGATTGTCACATCCGAAAGAATATTGGCGGACCACGAGGGAGAGGTGCTGATTCTTGCCCTGCGCCATAACAAAGGGCTGTTGCTCTACGATTTTAACACATTGGAATTGCTGAAAAAGATTAACGCCAAAGGTGAAACCCTGACCGCATACAACAACGCGATATTCGCCACCGATGACAAACATCTGTACAAATACGACATTGTCAACAAAGATGCCGACCAATACGAGGCGTTTCTAAAGAGAATCAAGCCGGGTCGCATCGTTCTGGATAACAGGGCTTACACCCAGTTGATCAGACGCTTGCGGGAGTATCCGGAGATCATAAAGAAGAGCGGAATCTCCGAGAGAATTCTGAGATCCCATGATCTGGTGGTTCGCCATTCGTTCAAATATGGAAAGATCGGCGAAAGAATCATCTTGAACGGCAAAACCCCTGACGACGAGGGCTACAGGGAAGATGTCTATGGTTACAAGGTGTTTTATGAGGTGAGGAACCATTCCCCAAACTACTATTTTGTCAGATTGGCATCTTCGTGGAGCGGCGAGTATGGCAGACCTTCTTCTTACAGCAATGGGAGTTGGGATGTGGAAGAGAGTAGCAGACGGGGATATGCGGAACACGCATTCTTTATTCTCCCTCATGACGGCAAATACAAAGACCATTTTCAGGTCGGAGAGCGGGAGCCGGTAAATCTGCTGATCTACCCCGAGCGGATTGAAAAAGTATCTGAAAATTACCACAAGGGACTGATGAAGGCCCTGAGCGCGGAAAATAATGATGTCAGCCTGATTGACAGATACCTCGGAGACAATCTTGCAAAAAATTGGCATGACCAGTTGAAAGAGAGAAAAAAGAAGCTGGCCGGCCAAGATAAGAATATCCTCGACATCCTCAATATATTTGACTAAGGGCGAGGGGGGAGCGGCGATGGGCGAGCGGCGAGCGGCGAGGGGCGAGGGGTGAGCGGCGAGGGGTGAGCGGTGAGCGGCGAGCGGCAAGGGACGAGGGGTGAGCGGCGAGGGGTGAGCGGTGAGCGGTGAGCGGCGAGCGGCAAGGGACGAGGGGTTGAAGGCGGCCCTGGGTGCTGGCCCTTGGGAATCCACAACCCAGCTCCCCATAGCCCCCCGCCCATAGCCCCTCGCCCAGAAAATGACCATGCCTTCATTTGAACAGGAAATAAAGCAATATTTCAAGCAACGCCGGATCGGTTTTGACGATCATTCCGGGTCGTACAAGCGGCTTGATTTCGGATTTGGTGATGCCCGGGCCAAACGATATTTCTCCTTTGATGTGAAGGAGAAGCGGCAACGCTATGCCATGCGGAACTGGCCCACGGATATCCCGGAAGAACATCTCTTTATCATAGATGACTTGGCGGCCCGGAAGATTCTGGCTTATGCGCCCAACTCGGGGCTTGTGGTTCGGGACAACATTCGTCGGAAATATGTATTCTTCTCCGTGGTGGATCTTTTCCTGATGCCGAAACAGCGGGTGAACCGGAAGATTCAGAAGCATATGCAGGCGTTCAAGGGCAAGTGGCTGACCGATCTGAGGAGCGGGCAGGTGCGTGACACACTGGATCAGGTCTTCTCCGCTATCAAGGCTTATCTCGAAAGGAGGGCGGATATCTTTGTGAACATCCTTGAATGTTACGGCGAATATGCGGGGGAGGAGATTTCTGAGGGCGGGATTGTTCGCCGGCCGGAGCATTGGGAGGTGGATGTGGCTGAGACTCGGTGAGTGGGCCAGTTCGTAGTTCCGCCTTTAGGCGGTGCAACACCGCCTAAAGGCGGAACTACGAACTGGGGATGCTGGACAAGTCCATAGAAGGAAAGAAGGGGAAACCGATGCAGAATATTGACTCGGACAAAGTGGGTGACATTATTGCACAAGCCCTGAAGGTTCAGGATAAACGTCTGAACATGATGGGTGAGGAAGACCTCGTTGAAATTGCAGGCGAACTGGACATAACCCCTGATGATGTGAACGCAGCTTTGGATGAGTTCCGGAAACAGGAAAGACTCAGGAAACGCAAAAGGATGTCCGTCGTGATTGCTGTCGGAATCTTGGCGGTCATTTTCACTCATTGGCTTATTCACAGACCTTTGGTACAGACAGGGGACACCCGAAATCTGGAGCAGGGCATTTATGAGATCGAGAATAAGAAGCTTTTTCAGAAAGACAAGATCAGACTGGCAGTCCTGCCATTTGTCAATCAGACAGCAGATCATCACCTCAGAACACACTTTGAAAGTGAAGGCTGACCATGCCAAAATTTTTCATCACCACATTAGGTTGCAAAGTCAACCAATACGAATCAGAGGTCATCGCCGAAGAGCTGAAATCAGAAGGATGGGTTCCAGCAGGCCCCGGTGAGACAGCCGATATCTGCATCATCCACACCTGCACGGTGACCCAGAAGGCCTCCATGCAATCGAGGCAGGTCATCCGGCAGGCGATTCGAGCCAATCCCGACGCGGAGATCATTGTCTCCGGCTGCTACGCTCGAACTGAACCGGATGAAATCAGAAAGATGGAAGGGATACATCAGATCATCGGCCACAACGACAAACTTCAAACTTCAAACTTCAAATCTCACGTCTCACGTTTCACGTTTCACGTTTCAGATTCCAGAACACGCCCCTTTCTGAAAATTCAGGACGGTTGCAACGCATTTTGCACCTATTGCATCGTGCCCTACGCCCGGGGGCGGAGCCGGAGCATGCCCCCAGCAGATGTCCTGGAAAATATCAGGCGATTGAAGCAGGCCGGCCGGCATGAGGTGGTCCTGACAGGGATCCATCTCGGATGCTACGGCCTTGATCTCTCTCCGTCCACTAGCCTGACCGAACTGCTGACCCGCATCTGTGAGGAGAACCCGATGGATCGGGTGCGTCTCAGTTCGGTGGAACCACATGAGCTGACCGACACCATCATCACGCTCACCGCACAATCGGATCACCTCTGCCATCATTTTCACATCCCCCTGCAAAGCGGAGATGATGGGATTCTGAGGCGGATGCACCGGCCATACACCCAAGCCTTTTTCAGAGACTTGGTCACGAAGATTCATCAGCAGCTCCCCGACGTGGCCATCGGCGCGGACATACTCGTGGGATTTCCGGGGGAGAGCGAAAGGGCTTTTGAAAACACATACTCGCTTGTCAGAGACTTGCCGATCAGCTATCTGCATGTTTTCCCGTTTTCCCCGCACAAAGGGACGCCGGCAAGCACATATCCTGACAAGGTTCCGTCGAAGCGCATCAAGGAGCGGTCCCAACAGATGCGGGCTCTCGGGAACGCCAAGAAGTCCGAATTTTATAGGCGGTTTGTCGGAAAGACCATGGCGGTTCTTGTGGAAGGGAAAAGAGAGCGAAAGACCGGTCTGCTGAAGGGAACCACGTCGAATTACATTCCTGTTCTGGTAAGCGGGCAGGATGAACTGAAGAACAGGCTTGTCAACATCAGCGTTGAGGAGGTAAGGGACAATTTGGTGTTCGGCGTTCCATCGTAAGAATGAAGCCGGGGCCGAACCGCCCTTGCCACGCCCCTGCAACGCTCACGTCGGATTGCCAAATCCGACGCCGCCACGCTTGGATGTTCGGATTTGGCAATCCGAACCGAGCTTACGGGGGCTTGGATGTTCGGATTTGGCAATCCGAACCGAGCTTGCGGGGGCTTATGGGGCCGAACCGCCCCTGCCGCGCTTGCGTCGGATTGCCAAATCCCGATTAAGCCCCGCAGGGGCGACATATTTGTGGCAGACAGGGACAAACCCCGATTAAGCCCCGCAGGGGCGACATATTTGTAGGAGACAGAAAAAATGAACGAACTTCTTGAGAAGGCAATAGATAAGATCAGAACGCTGCCTGATGCGGAACAGAATGCCGTGGCCGCCCTGATGTTGGAAGCGATCCCTGACGGACAGCAGCGGGACAGGGCATTTATCCGCTTACAGACCAGGCTGGCATGGATGAAGGAGAAGGCTCGCATCGCCAACCGTCCTGAACCCCCAGAAATATTGGAACACCCGGATTGGGAGGCCACACCCGAAAATGCGGAGCAGATTTCCAAGCATATAAAGGCTCTGGTCGAGGCCAGCCGTGTTCCGGAGGCCCGCAGGATTGTCTCGGCGATCCGGCCCGAGGTTTCCGTGGAACTGGACTACTGGAGTATGATGAGGCCGAGATGGTAAAAGAACACAAATATCAGGACAGAATTCTGCAATACAAATGGTCTGACCTGCTGAAACTTTGGGAAGATATAAAAGCGGGTGACACTCCTGGCTGGAATGCGGGAAAGGCTTTTGAATATCTCGTTCTCCGGGCTTTTCAGTTGGAGGGCGCATATATAACTTGGCCATACAACGTGACAATAGGCGAACTGACAAAAACGGAAACAAAGGAGACTGTGGAACAGATAGACGGCTTTGTCCACACAAATGATGGGCTTGCCTGTCTTATCAAATGTAAGGACAAAGGCAGAGACAAAGATGGAAATGTCATTCGTGTCAACATTGAACCTATCGCAAAGCTGCGAAACCAGCTGCTCCGAAGGCCGAGCGCAGTCATCGGAGTTGTGTTCAGCAGTAGCGGATTCACTGATCCGGCTTCGCTGCTGGCACGATTCACGGCACCGCAGATCATACTTTTATGGGGCGGTGACGAAGTGGACATGGCACTCCGGAAAAAGTGGTTTTCAAAAGGTCTCACCGCCAAATACCGGACATGCGTGGCAAAAGGGCTTCCAGATTATCATATCGCACAAGGAGTATGATTATGAGAAAGGCATATATGATCACCGAAGGCAAATCTGGCGCGGATATTCTCAGGGCAGTGTTGCCTGAAGGAATACTCCGCCGCACTGAATTCATTGTCGGAGACGGCCGTTATTCTGCCCAGTCTCTGGCACGTTCTGTTCTGGCTGCGGAGCAGGCTCCGGCAGCGCTTGTTCTGGATGCGGATACCAGCGATCCGGCAGCAGTTCAGGAACAGATTGAATTTTTAAGATATTCCCTCATTCAGGCATCTCCTGACACCGAGTCAGAAGCGTTTCTGGCAGTGCCGGAAACGGAGATTCTGCTTGTTCAGGACATGGATTTCATAAAAAAACTGTCCGGCAGATCAGATATGGAAACCGAATTTGCCGGACTGCACCCGAAAAAATTCCTTCTTAACACGCTGAAAGGAGATATGTCATCCTATCCTGAAATATTGCGGACCGTACTTGACAGATTGGATTGTCAGACAGTCAGAACGATGCGGAAACATCCTCTCATCAGCCAGCTTGGCAGATTTCTGGTTTCAATAACTGGGGGTGATCTGAGCCGGGGGAAGATGGTCTGTTCTCAGGCCGTGCAATTTGAGCAACAGGTGAACATTGGAGGATATGTATGATTAATTAATTATACAGCCAAATATACGAAAACCGATTCGGGTCGGTTCTCAGCGAATCAGAATGTTCAGCATCATCAGAAGGAGGCTTTATGCTGGAAATCAATGTGGAAGAAAGCAGTGACAATCTGGTTTCATTGCTGGACAAGATTGCACAAAACAATGAGATAATCATAAAACGATGTGGAAAAAGGGTTGCCAGGCTGATCTCCGAGGAAGGAAAAAAAGATCAGTCCCTGCCGAGCCTTGCAGGCTTCCGTGCCTCTGTTCAGATAAAAGGGAAACCATTGAGCCAGACGCTTATCGAACTGAGAAATGAGGAGCGCTACTGATGATTTATCTGGATACCAGCATCCTGGTCCCGTATTACTGCCCGGAGCCGAACAGTGAGATAGCGGAAGGAATCATTATGGAAGCCGGACAGCCGGCGATCAGCAATCTGACCGAGGTGGAACTGGCCTCGGCTGTCTCAAGAAAAATCCGGGAGCAAAATTTGTCTCAGACGGACGGAAACAGAATCATGGCAGAGTTTCAATCTCATATTGACCGGAATCTTTTTCTGATGATTCCTGTCCGAATGCTGCATTATCAGATTGCAAAAGATTGGATTGCCCGGTTTTCGACACCTCTGAGGACCTTGGATGCCTTGCATATTGCTGTTACTTTTTCAAACGATCTGACGATTGTCACTGCGGATGAGCGTCTCGAAAATTCAGCCCGATCCCTGAGAGTGAGGTCAAATTTGATCAGCACTTCCTCTTAGTGTGGTAAAATCAACAGGTCGAGCCGACAGTTCTCGGTTGCCAAGGGTTTTCCGGAGAGGATATTTTAAGGAAGGCTGTCCCGAATTGACGCAGGATTATAATCAGCGGTTCAGAACCATAATACAAACTAATCCTGATGATATGATCTTAAAAATCATCTGGTTAAATTTTACAGAAAGAACAAAGAGCTTATCAGAATCGGCTGTACGGAGATGAGGAATGCGAATTGCCAATCTTGAGTGGAATGAGTATCGCATCGAGCATATTGCCATGCATGGTGTCGAGCCATACGAAGTTTGGGAAGTATGCCAGGACCCTTTGAATATGGCTCGTCGTGAAGGACACCGTCGCTATCGCCTGTACGGACAAACCGGGGACGGGCGGTATCTTTTTGTGATTTTGGAATCCTTCAAAGGCAGCACATACATGCCCGTCACAGCGCGGGATATGACAAATGGTGAAAAACGCAATTTCAGGAGGCTGAGAAAATGAACAAACTTCAAATTCCCGAATTCAAAACTTATGAGGAAGAGGCAGATTTCTGGGACGCTCTCAATACGGCCCCTTTCATGGAAGATGACGGAGAGTGGTTTCGCTTTGAGACCCCGGAAAAGCGCGCCGTCCGCGTTGCAATTCTGCCGGAAATAGCGGATGAGCTGATGCAGATGGCACATATCCAGAGAGTGTCACTTGATACGTTGGTGAATGCTGCGCTTGTTAATCACCTGCGCGGAAAGACAGTCGCAGATGAACACAGCAACAATCATGCCTGCCGCCCTGCCACGCTATTTGGCCATCCGAACCGAACTTGCGGGGGTGGATTCCTGCTTTCGCAGGAATGACAGTGGGGGTACAACCAGAAAAAATGTAAGAGACGGATTGCGATTATGTTTAAAGACAAAAAAATTGTGGTGGTCATGCCCGCGTACAACGCGGCGCAGACGCTTCGGAAGACATACAATGAGGTCATGGCCCAGGAGATTGTGGACCTCGTCATCGTTGTGGATGACGGGAGTCAGGATGAGACGGTGGCGATTGCCAGAGACCTGCCCCATACCATAGTGCATATCCACGAGAAGAATCTCGGGTATGGGGGCAACCAGAAGTCGTGTTACCGGATCGCACTGGAGCAGGCGGGGGATATCATCATCATGGTTCACCCGGATTATCAATATACGCCCAAGCTGATCCCGGCCATGGCCTCTCTGATCGGAAACGGGCTTTACCACTGTGTGCTCGGCTCCCGGATATTGGGCGGGTACGCGTTGAAAGGCGGGATGCCGCTATGGAAATATGTGGCCAACCGCTTTCTCACATTTGCGGAAAATCTGGTGACAGGCGCAAAGCTTTCCGAATACCATACCGGATACCGGGCGTTCTCCCGAGAATTGCTGGAACGCCTGCCGATTGAGGCCAATTCCGACGATTTCGTGTTTGACAACGAGATGCTGGCGCAGATATTATGGCTTGACTACACCGTGGCCGAGGTGAGCTGCCCCACAAAATATTTCCCCGAAGCCTCATCCATCAACCTGACCCGGAGCATCAAGTACGGTTTTGGATGTCTATGGACCGCGTTGACCTTTCGGCTGGCGAAGATGGGGCTTGGTCGGTCGGCGTTGTTTCCTCGGAACTACAAGGATGGTTTATAAGAAGGGGCATCGGCGTCATTTCTGATCAGCCGTATTTTCGTTGCGAGAGTCTCATGTAACTACAAGAATGGTTTATAAGAAGGGGCCCGCTCATCGCTGGCTTCAGGTTGGATGATTGTAAATATTCGGTAAACCCCGTGTCCGCTCCCGCCGGATTGACAAATCCGGCGAGGTGGCGATTCGGATTTGACAATTCGAAGCGAGCTTGAGTCTGATTCTAACGCTTTTTGTGGTTTCGGGAAACATGACACCGGATTTCAGGATGAAACGGATATCCGTCCCCGGTCCGCCGCCATGTTTCCGGCCCATGCCGGACCGTTTCATCCTCCGATCCGCTGTCATATTTCGGAACCACAAAATCCGTTAGAACCAAGCTTGAGTGAGTGAACTCAAAGGATTTTCACCGAATGCTTGTGGAGGAACTTATGAAAATCAGGCAACTGTCTTTGAAAAACATCGGCCCCTTTATCAAAGCAGAGATGTGCTTTCTCAATGACTCTGACGAAAAACAGAGGCCAGTTGTTCTGATCACAGGGGAGAACGGAACTGGCTTTTCGTATGCAATGCCGAAACAGACCACTGTGTGGTTACTGACGAAACCGCGGAATACAGCAACAAGCCCATAGATGAAATTCTGATGTCTCCTCTGTTTGAGGAAACCTTGCCGTTTAATGAGGAGATCAGCAGCCTGATGGAAAGACGGGAAAAAGCCATCAAGATGGGAAATCAGGAAGAACGGAAGCAGATCAAAGAAAAACTTAGGGCAATCAATCCTCAGTACTTCTCTTATCTTGACTTGGATAGACTGTTGGATGAGATGAGCAAGGGGGGAAGCAAAGCATGATTTCAATGACCAGACTGCCCGAACCGGCGATTCTCAGGCAGAAAAAAGAAAAATGGCTGGCTGCTTATCTCAGAAAGCTGGAAAAGAATCTTGGCAAGAGACCTGACTCCCGACAATACGGACATAAAGAGATTCGTGACACACTGAGAGCAATGAGTTTTCACAAGTGCTTTTACTGCGAACGGAAACTCTCTGAAACCGAGGATGAAGTGGACCATTACATCGATGAACTTGCCAAATATCATGAAACATTTTGTACTTGACACATTTTCCGGGGCCGGTGGATTCAGTCTGGGATTTGAAAAAGCAGGATGTGAGATTGTCGGGGCCATAGAAATTGACAAATGGGCATCAGAGACGTTTGCCCACAATCATCCGAATGCCGTCATGTTAAACGATGATATCAGAAACCTGAGCGACAAAGACCTGATTGAAGCATTTGGAGAAAGAAAGCCGACAATTGTTCTGGGAGGGCCTCCCTGCCAAGGGTTTTCGATCTGCAACAAGAATGCGGGCGATCCGAAAGATCCGAGAAACACCCTTTTCAGAGACTTCATCAGAATCGGATCTGTTTTTGAGCCGGACATTCTCATCATGGAGAATGTTCCGAATCTGGTCAAGGCAAAGACACATTCGGAAAAGCGGGTGATTGACATCATCACCGATGAATTGAAAGACATCGGATATTTTGTCTATTCCGAAATATTGCAGGCAACCGATTACGGCATCCCTCAGATACGCAAAAGACTCTTTGTGACCGCCTCAAAAAAGGAGTTGGGCAGGCCGTTTCCCCCGAAAACACACTTTGTTTCCGACGGACAGCGCAATCTTTTCCCTGAGAAGCTGCTCCCCTCTCCTTCATTGTGGGAGGCGATTTCTGATCTGCCGCCTCTCAGAGCCGGTGAGGGAAGTGAGGAGAGTGACTATCATGCCAAATGCCGAAATGAATATCAACTTCAAATGAGGGGGAAAAACAGAACACTTTTCAATCATAAGGCAATGAATCACACCAAAAGAATGACTGAACGGTTTTCCAAAATGTCATGGGGAGAGTCTGCAAAAGATGCGCCCGAACATCTCAGGCCCCGCAGACGCAACTCATCAGAAATTTCTGACAAGGCATATGATCAGAACAACAGGAGAATGTATCCGCACAGACCGTGCCATACGATACCAGCGTCTTTTTACGCCAATTTTGTGCATCCTTATCAGCACCGCAATTTCACGGCAAGAGAGGGGGCAAGAATACAGTCGTTTCCGGATTCGTTCCGCTTCATGGGCAAACCGACGGTGGTCAGCCACAAACTCTTGGCAAGGGAAGGGCGATTCGGTGAAAGGCATCTGTGCCAGTACAACCAGATCGGCAATGCGGTGCCGCCCATGCTGGCGCATAAGATTGCGGAAAACATCCTGAGACAGATATAAAAACTCGATCCCCAAGTTTTTTGGTTCTGGGTTCTGGGCGCTGGGTTCTGGATGTCGGAGCCGAGAACCAAGAGCCGAGAACCGAGAACCAAGAACCGAGAACCAAGAAGGAAACTTCATTCATGCTTGTACATGGCAACAATATCGGACAAAAAGAAAGTCATAAAACAAAGTATCAGGATAGGCTGTCCAAAAAGTATCTGAAGGAAATCCGCAAGGAATATCAGAAATGGAAAACATTCAATCAGAAGTTAAAGGGCCCTTATACCCGAGCAGATGAAAAAGACAGAGAGACAATTCATGAAAGAACCTCATCTTTGAATCAATATAAGGACTTCATAGATCAGCGGCATTACGCGGAAAAATTTGATTCCCGATCAAATTTGCATTCCTCGGTTCTGGAGGAGTTCACATATTATCTGTTCAGGGACCTTGTTGAAGATTTTTCCCAAAATGCACTGATAGGAAAATCGCATACTTTCAAAGATATTTTCTTCAGACCGGACAATTACGGAAAGATGTTGGAAAGACCTTCAACCCTGATAGAGAGGAAAGATCATGACTTTGCGATAGGTGTCAAGATAAACGCCGCATTAAGGTGTCAAGGCTCCGAAATCAAGGAAAATCATGTCTGGGATTTGCCGGCGGTTGTCATTGAATGCAAAACCTATCTTGACAAGACAATGCTCCAAGACGCATCAACAGCCGCGGAACAGCTTCAGCACAGAAATCCGAATGCCCTGTATATCGTTGTGTCAGAGTGGCTCAAACTGACAGATGCCGTGAATCTGAAAAAGTTTAAGATAGACCAGGTTTATGTTCTGAGAAAACAGAAAAACACAGATCGGGAATTCAGGTTTGAGGAGGGATATGTCAAAAATCCGATTTTTCAGGACGTGGTTGAACATCTTTTTGGGAATGTTCGGGATTATCTGGCATCTGATTGGAAAAGCGGAATCAGCTTTGGCCTTGACAGAGGCTATCTGATCTGACATCATTCCGATCTGACGCTTGATTTGAAGAAATATATGAGGAGGAGACATGACCGCACTTCAAGAATGGATCACTGAAATACAATCGGACGTGGCTGACGGGGCCTCTGTGGACGATTCGGTGAGAAAACTCCATGCCAACGGAATCTCCGTCATCAATTCCATCCGCATCATCAGAAATTCATATCAGATCCCCTTGTCCAAGGCGAAGTCTTGGCCATGGTCTTCGCATACTGCCGGATACTCAACACCGCCAGAACCTTACACCCGGCTGCTGGACGCGGTGTTCGACCTGTACCGCATTCCGCTTCACCAGGCCCTGAACAGGCCATTGCCTGACAGTCCTGAGAAGGAGCGGGAGACGGGGGTGCAGTTGACGCGTTATTTGCTGCGTGGACTCTGATGCGATGCGATTTGAAAAAATCGTCCGTATGACAGCGGATCGGAGGATGAAACGGATTCATCTGACCTGACATGTGCCAACGGACGGCCTGTCGGAGAGGATCGGGGGACGGCCGACACCCACGGTCTCCGACATGGTCCGGGAGACGCCGAACATTGCTGTCAGACGAATGCCGGAAAATCCGGTTCATCCTCCGATCCGTTGTCATATTGGAACCACAAAATCCGTTAGAACCAAGATTGTGAAACTGAGCACTAAGGGAGGAACCATGCAAAACATGACCTATGCGTTTGAAGAACGGATCGGAGACCCAGAACTTTTCTGCGGACGGAAGCGAGAGATGGAACTGTTGCTGAACTGGGCCGGAAATATCCCCCGGAAAGTGTCAAAGTCCCGCGCGCTCTTAGGCAGGCGGAAAAGCGGAAAAACGGCCATCATGCAACGCCTGTTCAACATCCTGTGGAACCAGAATGGCGAGGTGGTTCCGTTCTACATCGAAGTGCATGACCTGAGTCAGTGGCTTCTCGATTTTTCCGACTATTATTTTCGCACAGCCATCAGCCAGCACATCTCCTTTCAGACCCGGACGACCCTTCCCCAGGACAACGAGCCATGGAACATGAGCCAACTCGAAGCCATGGGCAGGGACATGGGAAATGACGATCTGATCGAGAGAATCGGATTCTTTCAAAAATACTGCGAAGCCGGGAAGGTGGAAAACGCAAGAAGCTTGGCGTTTCACACCCCCGGCTGGCTGACCCACAGGGAAAATCTCTTTGCGCTGATCATGATAGATGAAATCCAGTTTATGACCAAGTATATCTTTCGGGATGAGGATTGTAAGATACAGATGAAAAATCTTCCCGGAGCATATCATGGTCTTTCCGAGTCAAAGACCGCGCCGATGCTCGCATCCGGAAGTTATGTGGGCTGGATGACCCAGATGATGCGGGACATGTTCAAAGGCGGCAGGCTCAAAAAGACGCCGATTTCCCCGAAACTCATGCCGAATGAGGGCCTGGAGGCGGTTTACAGGTATGCGGAACACAACGGGGAACCGATCAGCGACGAAGGGGCATTTGTCATGAATCTTCTGACTCAGAGCGACCCCTTCTACATCGCCACCCTCTTCAGAAGTGACTGGTCAGGACGGGATTTCACAACTGTCGAAGGCATCATTGGCCTATGAAGTCAGGAACCACGAAAGCGAGATGTTTGGGACATGGTCCGAATATATTGATTCGACCATCAAGGACGTCAATGACAGATACTCAAAGAAGATACTCCTCTTTCTTTCCAAGGAACGCTTCAGAGAATGCACCCGGGATGAGATCAGGGAACATCTCGGCGATGAATTGGATGACCGGCAACTCGAAGAAAAGCTGAAAGTCTTGGCATACGGGGATCTGGTCACCAGGGGAACCAGCAATTTCCGTTACAGCGGGATTCCGGATGACATGCTTGATCTGATATTCCGTGAGTTGTATCAGGAGGAAATCGAGCAGGACCGACCGGATATCGGTTCCGAACTCGCCGCCAAGGTCAGAAAACTGGAAGAAGACAAAAAATTTTTGCAGGGCGCGCTGAACGAGATCAAAGGCAGGATTATAGTCCCAAAAGAATGATTTGCAAGAAAGGAGAACTGAAAAATGAAACGTATCAGATTAAGGTTAAGCAACATCCAGGCGAAAATAGGGATCAGCTTTATCAGCATCATAACGCTTGCCTTGGTGGTATTCGGTCTTTACCAGTATTATGAAATCAAGACCGGCTCCACCGCAGGCCTGAATGGCTTTGCGGAAATTACCAGCGACAAGCTGGCCGGGTATCTCAGGGAGCCTCTTTGGAACATGGATGCCCAACTGGTGGAGAAGACCATCATCTCCGCGATGATTGAGAAAAATGTCTATGCAGTTCTGGTCAGAGAAGTCGATGGGAACATCTTGAAAGGAAAGAAAAGGGATGATGAATGGGGGGTTGTCGAGGCTGAGGAAGAAGTTTCCGGTGACTTTATCATAAAGACGAAAGATATCACCTCAAAAGACGGAAAACTGGGGAGCCTTGACATCCATGTCACCAAGAAGTTCATGAACGCCCGGCTGGACCGGAAGGTGATCGAAATTTTCCTCGCCGTCCTGCTCACGGATATCGTGGCGTTCATTCTGGCATGGTTTGTCACCCGCAGCATCACCCGTCCCATTGTGGACATCGTTGAGACCGCCAATGCCATTGCCGCCGGTGACTTCAGCAGAGAGATCGGCATTCGGAAAAAAGACGAGATCGGCGAGCTCGCGGATGCGTTCCGAAACATGCGGGACACCATCGGTCAGGTCTTGCAGGAGATGGAGAAGATGATCCGGGCGGTACAGGAGGGGAGGCTGAAAACCCGCGGCAATGCGGAGAACTTTGCGGGGGGATGGCGGGAACTGATTGTGGGCGTGAACGACCTGATCGATGCCTTTGTGACGCCCATCAACATGACCGCTGTTCATCTGGACCGGATATCGAAAGGGGACATCCCGGAGAAGATCATCGAAACCTACAGAGGGGATTTCAACCAGATCAGGAACAATCTGAACATGCTGATCGAGGCGATGAACACCACCACCGGGTTTGCCGAGGAGATTGCCAACGGGAACATGAAAATCGAGGTCCGGGAACGCTCGGACCGGGACCGGCTGATGAAGGCCATGAACCTGATGATCCGGCGGCTGAACGAAATCTTGCAGGAGATGGAGGGGCTGATCTTTGCGGTTCAGGAGGGAAAGTTGGATGTCCGGGGGGATGCGGAGGGCTTTGAAGGAGGCTGGCGTGATCTCGTGGGCGGGGTGAACTCGCTGATCGACGCGTTTGTGACCCCGATCAACATGACCGCCTCATCCATTGAGCGGATCGCCAAGGGGGACATTCCGGAAAAAATCACCGAGGAGTACAAGGGGGACTTCAATCGGATCAGGAACAGCCTGAACCAATGCGTTGACACGGTGAATGACCTGGTCGCGGAGACTGTCATGCTGACAGAACGGGCGACCAAGGGGAGGCTGGATATCCGGGGCGACGCGGAGAAGTTCGAGGGGAAGTATGCCGGGATCGTCAAAGGGATCAACAACACCCTGGATGCGGTCATCGGCCCCCTGAATGTGGCCGCGGCATATATGGAGAGGATCTCAGAAGGGGATTTTCCAAAGGAGATCGCGGAGGAATATGAAGGGGATTTTGACGAGATCAGGAGCAGTATCAATACGCTGATATCGAATCTCAAGGGGACGGTCCGGGTCGCGGAAAAGATCGCCAACGGAGATCTCTCGGTCCATGTGAGCATCCTTTCGGAAAAGGATGTGCTCGGCAAATCCCTCACCCAGATGGTGGAGACGATCCAGGCAATCGTCGGGGATATCAATCTGCTGACAGATGCCACGAGGGAAGGGAAACTGGACACAAGGGGGGATGAGAACAAATTCGGGGGGGAATACGCCAGAATCATTCGAGGCGTGAATCATACGCTGGATGCGGTGGTGGGGCCTCTGAAAATATCGGCGGACTATGTGGAACGCATCTCCCGCGGGGAGATTCCCGAGAAGATCAGGGAGGAGTATAAAGGTGACTTCGACGAGATCAGGAACAATCTGAATATGATGACGGAAAACCTGGGCGCGTTTGCCGTTGATGTCAGGCGGGCCGCGGAGCAGGTCGCGGCCGGCAGCGAGGAGCTGAGTACCGGCGCGGAAGTGGTCTCCCATGGGACATCCCAGCAGGCGGCGAGCATCGAGCAGATATCGAGTTCCATGGAAGAGATGCAGAGCATGGTGGATCAGAACGCAGACAATGCCCGGCAGACCGCGTCCATCGCCACCAAGGCGGCCCAGGATGCGAAGGATGGCGGGGGCGCGGTGGGCGAGACGGTCCGGGCCATGAAGAGCATTTCGGAGCGGATCCGCATCATCGAGGAGATCGCCCGGCAGACCAACATGCTGGCCCTGAACGCGGCCATTGAGGCGGCCCGGGCCGGGGAGCATGGCAAGGGGTTCGCTGTAGTCGCGGCCGAGGTCCGCAAGCTCGCGGAGCATACCCAGAAGGCGGCCAAGGAGATCAACATGCTCTCTGCATCCAGCCTCGAAATCGCGGAAAAGACCGGCAGGCTCTTGGAGGAGATGGTCGCCGGGATCCAACGGACCGCGGAACTGGTTCAGGAGATCAGCGCGTCGAGCAGGGAACAGGCCGGCGGCATCGGCCAAGTCAACGAGGCGATTCAGCAGCTGGATCAGATCATCCAGCAGAATGTCTCCTCCACCGAGGAGATGGCCGCGGCAAGCCGGGAGTTTGCGAGTCAGGCCGAGCAGCTCCTGAAGGCCGCCTCCTTTTTCAAAGTCTATGAACGAAACTATTCCGAAGCTATGGGACATGAGAAGCACGCGAACCAAGAGAGCAGGGAGAAGCGGGGTACCGAGAATGCGACATCTGAAAACCGCAACGTGACATCCATTTTCTCCTCTCCCTCAAAAGAAAGAACCGCGGGATTGTTCATAGATGTGGAGGAGTTTGATGACGGCGATTTTGAGAAGTATTGATGTGAAGGGTTAAGGGTTAAGGGTTAAGGGTTAAGGGTTAAGGATGGAGGGTGGAGGGTCTTTCGGGGAGTAGTGGATGAAACTGTCATTCCGGGCAAAAATGATAAGAATCGGCAGGATTCTTATCATTTCTGACCCGGAATCCACCGCCTACAGCAACAGTTGCAGGGTGGGGTTCCACCAATCCAAATTGGTGGGGTAGAACCCCACAACTGCTTGCCGGTTGTCTGTCCGTTGGCAACCGACAAACAACGGACAACGGAGGAATTCGAGTATGCATTCACGAATAAGGATAGCCAAAGGCTCCATTGCCCGGCAGGTGATCTTAAAGCTGGGGGGGATCATTGCGGGAATCATCCTCGCCATGATCACCATCAGCTATTTCTACACCGTCTCCACTCTGGAGAAGCAGACCCTTGACCAGCTTGAAAAATATGTTGTCGAGCGAGGGCAACGGGAGGAGAGTCTCTTCGTGTTGGCAGAGGACAATCATGCCGTGCTGAAGAAGGAGATGCTCAACTCCCTCAAGGCCCTCGGCTCCAATGACACGGATTTTGAGCGTTATTGAAAATGGGGGTTCAGGGTTCTCGGTTCTGGATCAGCTAATATCACGCATCATGCATCACAAATCACGCATCACGAATCACGCATCACAAAGGGGGTCATATGGATGAAAATCAGATGATGGAAGCCGAGCAATATCTCACT
>JAOZRQ010000018.1:0-699 GCA_029940115.1 Desulfobacterales bacterium | reverse complement strand
TAATCTCCAAGGTGCATGAGGTGGTGGATTATACCCATATTACAAGAGTCCCCCGGATGCCGAGCCATCTCATCGGCGTGATCAATCTGCGGGGAAATGTCGTTTCCGTAGTTGATCTGCGTCTGAAACTTGGCATGAAGTCAGTTGAAAAGACAGCCGACACCTGTATCGTGATCATGGAGGTGAATATGGATGGAGACCTGTTGCAGATGGGCGCGTTGGCAGATTCAGTGCATGAGGTGATTCAACTTCATCTTGGACAAATCTCGCCGCCACCGAAAGTCGGTATCAAACTCAACCCCGAGTTCATCCGGGGTATTGGAAAACGAAATGACAACTTTGTGATCATTTTGAACATTGACAAGGTGATCTCTCGGGATGAATCTGTGTCGGAAGCTGAAAGCTCTAAACTCTATACAGTTCAACAAAAAGATTGTCCGGAGTGCAAAAATTGAGCGAAGCGGTTTTTTGCACCGCACGTCTCCGGGAGTGACAAACATTTTGTTTAAACCTCTAGAAGGTGTTTTCAAACACCTTCATGAGCGGGCCATCCTCCTGAGATGATTGGACAGACCGGAGATGGCCATCTCCCGGAAACCCGCGCCATTGCGGGGTTCACAGGGGAGTTTTCAAACACCTTAACTTGAACCTGAACCTGAACCTGAACTTGAACCTGAACTTGAACCTGAACTTGAACCT
>JAOZRQ010000269.1:8343-9123 GCA_029940115.1 Desulfobacterales bacterium | reverse complement strand
TCCCGCAGGGACGACTGGGGATCCATCCCAAAATGGGTTTCCAGACTGTTTGGGAGACTCCCCCAACTTATAAATACGCCCGGTGAAAAATGGACAATAGATTTGTAAATAATACTGTGAGAGTGAGCAATTTGCTCTCCTTTGGCCCCAAATCCGGTGGAGATCCCATCAGGCCATTGAATGTTCTGATTGGCCCAATGGTTCCGGGAAATCGAATCTGATTGAGATCATCAGCCTGTTCCAAGCCAAGGGATTTGATGCTTCCCATAAGAAAAGGGGCGGCATCCGGGATTGGCTCTGGAAAGGGGACAAGGACGCAATCGAAGCCTTTGTTGAGGTTCCTCAGCCGTGGGAAGGACATGCACTTGAATTTGCTATCTGTCAATCAGCGATTCCTCATGCTTGATGTCCTTTTCGGATGCACCTATATTCCAGACCCGGTGCTCATTGCCCAGCATCTGAACTATTTTCCGAAGATGCTTGTGATGAGTGTGGCCGTCCCAATTTTAATTGTTGACATGCTGAAACTGTCATGCTATGCAAATTTTTCATGGATGCCAAAATTTCAAATTGAACAACTTCAAATTTTCAGAAGAGTAAGTGCGCTTCAGCCTATTATGAGCTTTCAGCGTTCGACTGAGCTCACGCCGAAGTCCGGGAGATTGATCTCCCCGATTGACTTGCTTGATGTATAATAAATCTTAAAATCAGGCTGAGTACAGGACAAAAAATCGGGAATATTCCAGAAACCCGGCTTTTTTCCAAACGGGGCGACTTTCT
>JAOZRQ010000269.1:0-8243 GCA_029940115.1 Desulfobacterales bacterium | reverse complement strand
GACTGCAAGAAAAAGCCGGGTTTCTTTCCTCAAATCACTTTTTTTTTCCTGTACAAAAAATCGGGAATGTTCCAGAAACCCGGCTTTTTCCCAAACGGGGCGACTTTCTGACTGCAAGAAAAAGCCGGGTTTCTTTCCTCAAATCACTTTTTTTTTCCTGTACACAGAAAATCAGGAGGTGATTCATGGAAACGAATATCAAGGATGAAGGATGCAGGGTGAAAAACAAAGCATGAAGAATGAAACCAGGAGGAATTATGAGCAAGAACAACATGAAGAGAAAAAGGATTCTGGTTGCTTTGGCAATACTGACCTGTCTTACCTTTGTTTCGGCGGGACCAGGAGCAGTCGCCGCCACGTCTCCGGGAGATGTGGACAATAAAGGGACTGTGGAGTTGGCTGATGCCATCACCGCGCTGAAGGCTTTGGTGGGTCTGCCCTCAGATGCGGTGAAAGCCGCCGATGCAAATGGAGACGACCAAATCGGCGTAGCCGAGGTGATCTATATTTTGAGAAAGGTGATCTTGGACACGCCTGCCACAAGTATCAACGAACCATTTGACACCACCGGAACCCCCCTGGGGTGGACAGTGGAGAGTACGGGCGACACCGAATGGCGTTTCGATCAGGGTGCCGGGAACAATCGTTCCGGCGGTGACGGCAACTTCGCCATTGCCGACAGCCAATCCGCTGGCGCGGTGGATATGGATACCGAGCTGCGTACCCGTCTGACAGACCTCTCCCAAGCCCCAGCCGTTCAGTTGACCTTCAAAACATACTATGAACCCTACGGAGACTCAAAGGCGGATGTGGATGTCAGCGGGGATGGCGGCACCACTTGGAACACGGTATGGAGTCAGGCCATCACGGCGATCAACGCCACCGTCATCTTGGATATATCAAGCGATGCTGGCGGAAAGTCCGAAGTGATGGTGCGCTTCCATTATCATGACGCCAATGAGGACATGTTCTGGCAGATAGACGATGTGGAGATAAGCGGCATCTCGTCGCCCACGTCTGTTCCTGACCACTTAGATGCCACTATTGACGGCACTCAGGTTTCCCTGAAGTGGAACTACAGCGGCAGTAATGCGACCAGCTTCAAGGTTGAACGATCAACTAATAGCGACAGCGATTTCTCAAACATCGCCAGTCTCAAGAAGGATACAACCACCCTCACGGACACCGACACGCTCGCCTGCGACACAACCTACTATTACCGGGTCTTGGCCAGCAATACCGCAGGGGATTCGGAACCGAGCAATGTCGTCCAAGCGGAAATCGCCGCGTGTCAGGGGCTCACTTCCCTGTCGGAGAACTTCGACGCAGAAGCCAAGCCCGCGGACTGGGAGGTAAAGAAGAGCAGCGGCAATTATGAATGGGTCTTTGACGATCCGAATAACCGTATAGGCGAACTCGGATTGGACGCGGAGAGCAAATTTGCCCTTGCCGATGGGATGCGGGGCGAGGCGATCAACACGGAACTCATCACCCCTCTGCTGAATCTCACCAGCTTTTCTGCCGTGAATCTGAAATTCTCCACCTTTCTCTATTTTCAGGCCGGCGGAACCGCCAAGGCGGATGTCAGCACAGACAGCGGCGCAACTTGGACCACTGTTTGGGAGAAGACCGACAACCTCAACCATGTTCCCTTTGATGAGCAGACCGTGGATATCTCCGATAAGGTCGGGGGTCGGTCGGATGTGAAAATCCGTTTCCATGCCGATGATCTGAGCGCGGTATGGATCGTGGACGATGTGCAGTTGGAAACCATGGGCAACCCGGACGCGCCCACCGATCTGGAGGTCGCACAGGGCAGCGGCGGTGTGGTGAATCTGTCATGGAATGGAGAGGAGACATCAGACTTTGAAATTGAGCGATCCGCTGAAACCAACGCCAACTGGGGTCAGATTGACAGCGTCTCCGGCGGGGTGACCACATACGTTGACAGCAATGTCAAGGGTAACACCACCTATTATTACCGCGTACGCGCGTCCAACGCGGCGGGCACCTCCGACACCACCAATGAGGCGAACATAACGACCTCGGACCGCAGCGTTGTGACTTACGATATCACCGTCTCCTACTACGACACCGCTGAGAACACCGAGGCAAAGAAGGCAACCCTTGAAAACTGCTTCAACTACTTTGCCGACGCGGTGTATGAATCCTCCAACGGTGCGAACAAGATCGGTCAGATTACCTTCTACACCGGCGGAAACTGGTCAGACAAGGCGGATGTCGTCTGGGTGGAGAGTTGTCATCCGAACGCATATATATCCGGATACGCCAGGGCCGAGGGGCCTTACAAACGTATTGAGATGTGCGATGTATTCACCAACGCTGGGATCAATTTCCTTGATGGAGACGAAACCTCACAGATACAGGCAGGCTACATCATAGGGCATGAATGGGGTCATTACTTCTATTCCCTCTACGACGAATATGTGGGATCAACTGATGCCTCCTCGATCAGCAGCCCGTCATCAGATGACATCGCTGTTGAAAATTCAATCATGAACAGCCAGTACAAGGCGGTAAACGGTGATTTCGAGTGGCTCAATTTTTCCACACCTCTGAACAACAACACGGAGACCAATGCCCAGTACCGTGTCTATGGCGCGAGCGCGTGGGAGACGCTTGTCCGGACAGTCTCCGAAGATCCTCGTGACGGGAGCCGGTCAAACGCTGCTGTAAGGATTTATCATGCGGAGTTGCAAGACGTCGCCCCCGGATCAGGAGAAGCCCCTTCGACTCAGTTGCAGTGGCCTGCTGGCGCTGGCCAAGACGAGGCTCGGAGTGAACTCAATTTCGTCTGGGCCGATATGGATACCGGGAAACGCCAAGACGTTGCCGCGGGCGGTGTTGTGCGCGTGGTCCTGATAGACTGCTCGAAAGGGATGACCCCGGAACGTCTCAGAAACGCCAAAGCGGCTGTGGCACAACTGGTCAAGCAGACACCGGTCGGCGATGCCGTCGGCATTATCAGCTTTGACCGTTCAGTCACCACGGTCTATTCCCTGAAAACCATCGGCGCTCAGACCGACAAACCAGACATTATCACGGCGATCAATGAGATCACCATCGGCACCGAGGGAGCTAACCTCGGCGAGGCCCTTCAGACGGCGCTGACTGCCTTGGAGACGAATGCCCCGAAGCATTCCAACCGGGTGGTCTATCTGATCACCCCGGGAAGGGATATCACCGGGACCCTCCGCCCCTTGTCCGTGATTCCGGCTTATGAGGAGGCATTTGTCGAGCTTTACACCTTCGGCTACGGCGCAGGTGACCGAGCGACTGAACTCATGAAGGCGGTAGCCGAACAGACCGGCGGCACCTATCGCTTCATCGGTGAGGCGGATGAGTTGAAAAAGGCGATGGACAAGGCGCAGAAGGAGACGTCACCGTTGGTGCTGGTGAACATCAAGACGGGTTGGAAGGTTCTCGAAAGCAATGAGACATATCATATTCCGATCTATATAGACGAGACCCTCGGAGAATTCGGCCTCTATCTCTACTACCTGACTGATCAGGAATTCGCCGGCTTCACGTTGACCGATCCGAGCGGCGATTCTTACCCGATTCCCCCGAAAGATTTCTCCATTCCCGATCCGGATGAATGGGGCTGGACTCAGGAGACCACCTGTTTCCATCTGGTTGACACCCCCGCGGCAGGGGAATGGCGGATCACCGTGGAAACATTAGATAAACCGGTGCCTATCTTCTACTGGATCGATGCGGCCATGGAAAAGAACCAACTCACCTATACTGCGACGGTTGAGTCTGTGCTTGGGGATGAGATCGCGTATCCGGATCCGATCCTCTTGTCCGCTTCTGTGGGCAAGGACTTCCTCATCACCGGCGCGGTGGTGGAAGGGATCATCGAACTTCCTGACGGAAACACTCAGTCCTTTATCATGAGCGATGACGGGGTGCGCCCGGATGCGATGGCCAATGATGGCATCTATGCGTATATCTTCACTCCCCATACGGACGGTGACTACCATGTCACCGTGAGATTTGGTAGCAGTGACGGGACAGCAAAATTCAGCAACTACGGCGTCAATTTCGCACCGGATCAGAACGGAAATGTCCCCGCTCCAAGTGTGTGGGATGTGGGGGAAAATTTTGAACGGTTCGCCGAGCTTCAGGTACATGTGACGGGCACACTCCCGGATGATCATTCGGACTGGCATCATGAGAATCCCACCGTTCTGCCCCCGAACAACCGACCCGTCCCGGGAAGAATTGACCTTGCTGACGACGTGGATACGTTCGTGATCACCGTTCCTGATGATTACGAGGGAGAACTGATTCTGCGGATTGACAACTTGGGAATGGGTATGGATCCTTTTCTGTACATATTCGCGAAGGACTGGTCATGGAAAAGGGATGCCATGTTTGAGGTCGAGCCTGAGCCTGATGATTCCCTCCGGGTTCCGCTCTATGTCATGCCGGGGGAGACCTTCTATGTCGAAGTCCGGCATCTCGATGATACCGCGGAGACCGGCCTGTACAACATCAGTGCCGGCCCCCGTCTGGTGAATGAGACCAGAGGCGAGATATAAGAAATTCATGTTCGGGGCTTCTGCCTGATTTGTGGGGCAGACGCATGATTTCCCAGTCCCGCAGGGACGACTGAAACTAGCCCGGCAATTCGTTGCCGGGCTTCACCAACAGGAGAACAGAACATGTCCCCTCAGTCTTTCAAAAAAGCGGTGAACCCAAAACAGGTCAGACGGGTGGCCCGGCCTTCCCACCTTGAGGCAGGTGATCCCCGGTATGTGGTACTGGATGACATACGGGGAGATAATGTCCAAGAGAAACTCAGACGCGCCTTATACATTGACCCTGACGATCCTGAACGAAAACCGGTGCATATAAGCTATGCGGGACATCGGGGAAATGGCAAGACCACCGAGTTGTTCGCGTTCATGGAGGAGATGAAGGATCTGTTTTTCTTTGTGGACAAGTGGGCCGATGTCCATCCCCTGATCTACTTTTCGGATATATTCAACGATCAGGAACTATTGAGGCGGTTCAATGAATCCTGAATACAAAGCTTACCAGACCCTGTTCCGTTTTGCCTTGGAAGCGGACATCGGATTTTCGCTTCTGATTGTCCAAAGTGACAACTATGATCTGCAGACCCGATGGCATGAGCGACTGGCCCGTGATCTGTCCAATCATGGAATAAAACTGATTGCCATTGAGGGAAGGGATTTGCCAGTTCGTGCCGGAGCAAGAGGGATAAGCCCGAATATTGAAGAATATGTGCCCAAGTCAGGCTTCTGGGTCCTCAGCCTATTCCATCTGGATGAACAGACCCGGCCGGTTCTTCAGTCCATATTGGAAGAGAACCGGACCGGATATCCGGTTGGATCATTGCGACCGGCTCCCCTGATCACCCGCCTCAATGTGGAGCGGGATGACTTGGCTCAAAATTTTCCGGTTCCTTGTATGCTCTGGGTTTCTCCGTCCGTGGTGCGTCAACTCGCTGAATATGCGCCTGATTTCTATGACATACGGGATGCCGTGCTTGACCTGTCCCCTGAAAAGCCGGGTTTTCTCAATCAGACTGGCAAAGCTTATGATGTCTTTATCAGCCACAAAAGCGAATACAGACCGTGGACAGAGGTTCTGGCTCAAAACCTGAAAAACCAAGGCTATCGGATTTTTCTGGACAGTTGGGAGCCGGCAAAGAACATTGCCTCTGAAATGTATCGGGGATTATACCAATCCCGCAAAGGAATCCTGATTGTCACACCCGAGGCCATCGAGTCTGGATGGATCAGGGAGGAGTATGACCAGATGATGGTTCAGCAGAGAAAAGACCCGGACTTTACCATCATTCCGCTACTTTCCGGAAAGGCGGTTTCCGATTCTCCCTTTCTCAGCAATCTCCAATGGCTCGATTTCCGTGATCCCGAAACATATTCCAAGGCGTTTTGCCACCTGATCTGTGCGATTGAAAACAGAACGCCCGAGACTGAGATTGATCTTGAAGGCGAACTGATCATCCCTGAACTGGGTAAAAAACCAGAACGAGAGCCGAATCAAAGCGAAATCTCCTTTGTGGAAGATCTGTTTGAATTGTTCCATATAAGACAGGCAGTGTTGCTTTTGGCCCAAGCGGACAGGGGACAAAGTGCCATGAAATATTATCTTTTGGAACGGGCGGAGAAACAATTGCAAAAGAAAAGCGTCCTTCATCTTGTTCCGCCGTACAGTCCGCATACGAATATGGAAGATTATTTTTCCATGCTTGGCAGACAATGCCATTTTTCCAAACCCGTTACAAGTGCTGTTGCGCTAATGAAGGCTTTTGAAAATGAACTGGCGGACGATAACCCCTTGTTTATCCTGACAAGCGGGTTTGAAAATAGCTGTGACGAGGGACGTAAGGAACTTGCCGGGATTTTTCGCAACCTCAGTGAGCGCTATATGAATTTTCGCATGTTGATATGCGGCGGAGAAAAGCTGGCAGACATTTATTACACCGGAGACCTCTCTTTTCTGAATTCGGCTGAGATCCGTGAATGGCCGGAACTGACCCCGGCAGATGTTCATCTTATGGCGAAACGCCCCTGCTCCGATCAGGACATAAGTGACAAGATTGCCCGGGAACTCCTGACCATCAGCGGGGGACATCCCCGTCTGTTGGAACAATGCCTGCTTTTTTACCGATCAGACGTGTCTGCTGATTTAGACGCGTACCAA
This sequence comes from Desulfobacterales bacterium, assembly GCA_029940115.1. GTDB lineage: Bacteria > Desulfobacterota > Desulfobacteria > Desulfobacterales > 4be13 > JAOZRQ01. Next base: position 1,523 of record JAOZRQ010000269.1, on the reverse strand, counting down.
GATGCGTTGATTCAATCTCCTTTTGTCTGGCAGCTTTTTGCACCTTTTGTCCGAGACAAGGAGAATAGGCAGAAACTCTGCCGACTGCTTCAACAGAATGATCTCTGGCCCGACCAGCCTTATCTTTTCGATCCGTTGCTGAGGCGGTTGTATTGGAAAAATATGCTGAAGCGGAATCCTGAGAAAAACCGGCTTTCGTGGCGGTGTGAAGCATTACGGGAAGCAGGGTTGCGGATTTTGGGGTGTGATTTTGGGGATTTTGGAAGAATTTATAGTTGAACAAGGAGGTCAATTCCATGAGCATAATAGACGCTTGGAACAATTTTGTCAACAAACTGCGCCGACGGCGTGACAGCCGTTCTCGCTCGCAGTGCTCCTGTTTTACATGCTCATGGTGCATCATCCTCTGGAAGGCAAAAAGGAGACCCGGATCAGATGCTTTGACCTGCCGGCCATGAACCGGCTTTACGGCGAAGAACCGCTCTTCATCTTCGATCCGGAGGACGATTCAAACCGCCCCGTTCTTGGATATCACGACAACGCCATCATCTATTGGCAGATTTATCCGCAATTTCTGCGGGACATATTCACAAAGGCATTCACGGACGGAATCCATGATCCGGAAAACAGCAGAATCCGGGAGACGGAATGGCGGGCTGCCCTGGCCCAGTTGCGAGATGCCATCGTGTATTGCGGAAACTGCGGCGCGGAGAACTTCTACGATGTTGATCTGCTCAAGCGAAAAGCGAGACTCAACCCCTGCTGGTCCTGCCAGAAATTGTTTCGGGAACCGCCTCGCATCCGTATTGAGAAGCATATTGTGATGCTCAATTATGACACGCAACTTTTCCCGCACCACATTGACCCCCAAAGTGCGTTCGACTTTTCAGAGCCGATTGCCGAGGTGAATCCGCATCCGACAAACCCGGGGGTCTGGGGACTGAGAAACCTTTCCCATGAAAAATGGGTCACCACCTCAGGGGACGGATCCATCAAAGATGTGGAACCCGGGCAGAGCGTGAGGATGGCCAAAGGGACCATGATCAATTTCAGCAGGACAAAGGGGGAGATTCGGGTATGAGAACGTGATGCGTGACTCGTGATGCGTGACTCGTGATGCGTGACTCGTGATGCGTGATGCGTGTACAGAACAAAAACGAGAATCCTGATTGGCATTGGCTCAGTTGTAGGGTGGGGTTCTACCCCACCAATCCTGAGTTGTTTGAGATCGGTGGAACCCCACCCTACAACCTTTACAGTAGGGTGGGGGTTCTACTTGGGGTGATGAAAATTCCCGCATTTCTCAGCCGTTTCCGTCCCTGTTCCGCCGGACAGGCCCTCATGATTGGGCCGGAGGCGGCTTGCCCGAAACAGGGGGGAACAAAAATGGGATCGGTCACAAGTGACCGAAATCATTTATTTTCATCACCCCACCAGTTCTGAGTTGTTTGAGATTGGTGGGGTAGAGCTGGGGTGATGAAAATCTTGCCGATGTTCCCAAAGGCTGATCCCAGTTTTGTTCC
>JAOZRQ010000268.1:2243-9153 GCA_029940115.1 Desulfobacterales bacterium | reverse complement strand
AAACTCACAAAACTCACAAACTCACAAAACTCACAAAACTCACAAAACTCACAAACTCATAAACTCTTTAAACTGATTTACATAGGAGAACCAAGATGTTCGCTATTGAACATTACTGTAAAGCTGAGAGTGCGGAGGATGCTGTCAGGTTTCTGGCGGCGAATCCTGAGGCCAAAGTCATCGCCGGCGGCACGGACGTTCTCATCCGCCTCCACGAGGGTAGCAAAGCATATGGAAACTTGGTTGACATCAACGGTCTAACTGAACTAAAGGAGATCACAGAAGAGGCCGACGGTACCGTGCGTATCGGATCCATGGCCACTTTCAGCGAAATCATGGATTCGGACATCGTCAGCAGGCGTGTGCCTGTGATTGCCGAGGCAGTTGGCACGGTCGGCGGTCCCCAGTTGCGAAACATGGCCACCATGGGCGGCAACATTTGCAACGGTGCGGTCAGCGCGGACAGCGCGGGTGCCTTACTGGTGCATGAGGCTGATCTTGTCATACTCGGTGCGGACGGCGAGCGCGTGGCATCTGTCTTAGGATTTCACCAAGGGCCTGGCCGGGTTGCCCTCAAACAGGGTGATCTGCTCACATCCTTTCGCATCAGACCCGAGAACTACAAGGGCTTTGGCGCAGCCTATTACAAGTACGCCATGCGCGACGCCATGGACATTGCCACCATCGGTTGCACAGCCGCCACCCGTCTGGACGGCGACCAGATTGACGAACTGAGGCTGGCATTCACCGTGGCGGCCCCAAAGCCGATTCGTTGTGAACACGCCGAAAAATCTGCCACGGGCAAGTCTCTTTCCGAAAAGACCTTAAAGGCCGTCAGCGACGCTGTGGAAAAGGACGTTAAACCGCGCACCTCTTGGCGCGCCACCAAAGAATTTCGCCTGCATATCATCCGCACCCTGACAGAGCGGGTGGTCAGGCAGGCCGCCGAAAGAGCCGGAGGGAAATTTTAATGAAACAGACTATTACCTGTACAATTAACGGCAAGGCGCATACCCTTCCCGTGGATGTGAGGCAGTCTCTGCTTGACATGCTGAGGGACCTCGGCGTCATTAGTGCCAAGGAGGGATGCGGCGTTGGCGAATGCGGCGCATGCACCGTGCTTTTGAACAATGTTCCGGTCGATTCCTGCATCACCTTGGCGGTGTGGGCGGACGGAAAGGACATCCGTTCGGTCGAGGGCGAGTCGAGGGACGGGAAGCTTTCCAGAGTCCAAGAGGCCTATGTTGATGCGGGTGCCGTACAGTGCGGTTTCTGCACCCCGGGCCTGATCATGACCTCCACCGCTTTCGTGGAAAAGCACAAGGGGTGCAAGGTTTCACGCGAAGATATCCGGAGGGGACACGCGGGCAACCTCTGCCGTTGCACGGGCTATGAAACCATCATCCGTGCCGTGGAGAAGTGCCTGGATAATGACCGTTGTTAGAGATTTCAACATAATGTTTGTCCGGGATCCCCAGTTTGCAGTTCCGCCTTCAGGCGGTGTGAGACCGCCTGAAGGCGGAACTACAAACTTGGCCCGGGACAATCTTTTTGTTGAACTCTATAGTTGTCAGTTGTGGATTGTCCCGCTGATCTCCGCTTGGACCACATCGCTCGGCCTAGGCTGGCAATCCGAGTCATTGCCGCCGGATTTGCCAATCCCGCGGGAGCAGGCGGGGTGAGCTTGGGCTGGCAAACTATGAACACGCAACGTTTTTCCTCCAGACCATTATGATATTGCTGGTTCTAACGGTTTTTGTGGTTTCCGACATGATCCGCAGATGAACGCGGATGAACGCAGACAGACGCCCACGGCCTGTGCGGCCGGCCAGGGTGCGGGAGCATCCGCGTTCATCCGCGGTCTGCAGGGATCGCAGCTGTCTGAAATCTCATGCAACCACAAAATCCGTTAGAATCAGTGATATTGTTGTGGAACTTAACTTTTGATACGGGTTCGGGTCGGACCAACAAAAAAAATGGAAAAGCCCTGACTTTCCCTTGCATCTCATCTCAAAATCTGATATTGACTTTCATGTTGTGCGTGACAGACGATTTTTTCAGGAAAAAGAGACCCTTCAATTGAAGGCCGTTAAGAAAGCAGTCATCAGCGTCATTCCGGATGCTGAAAAAGTTCGCTATGATTTTAATTACAGAGATCTGATCATATCATTCTCAAATGGCGAAATGTGTTCGTTTCTTTCGCTGAGTAATCGTGACCAAACAACATCCCCAGCATGCTCGGTTCGGATTGGCAAATCCGAACCGCCTGCCGGATTTGTCAATCCGGCAGGAGCGGGAATGGGGAACTTGTTCGGTCACAGTTCCTGAGTGACGGATACAGGGGAATGCTTGCACTGGTTGCTGACATTGCAGTCAGAGCGGCGACATTGAACCCCTTTTTTGAAGACAACGTACTGACTGAAACCCCGGGTATCGTGCTTGTTGATGAACTTGATCTGCATCTGCATCCCAAATGGCAACGCAAAATTGTGAACGACTTGCGATCCATTTTCCCAAAGATTCAATTTATCACCACAACCCATGCCCCACAGATTCTTGTGAGGGCAGGGCCGGGTGAGGTCAGCCTGCTCCGCAGGGATGAGGAGACTCAGAGAATACATGTCTGTCGTCAGGACATTCCACCGGGCTTGTGTGCGGACCAAGTGCTGACCGGCGAATGGTTCGGGCTCCTGACACGCTGGAACTTCTGGATCAACACCGGATTCTGCTCAGAAAAGGGGAATTGTCCGACGAAGAAGAAAAAAGACGCACGGAAATTGAAAATGAACTCAGGAACCGTCTGGGACGCTATGCCGACACATCGCTTGAACGCATGGCACTTGGAATTGTCGCCGAACTGACCGATCAGAAAAGCCCCTTGTCCGTCAAAGATAGAAAGAGATTGAGAGAAAGAGTTCTGAGCAAGATACGTCAGAATAGAGGCGAGAAAGGATGATACAATATCGGATCAGAAAACAATTTTTAACCGTGGGCGGTGATTTTGCCAACCGCCAATTCATTACCAAAAAGGAGGTAAACAATGGAGAAAAAGTTGCACTATCCGCTTTTTCATCGCAGGGATCTGACGGCGTTCTGGGCCCTGTTTGCCGACAACTTGGCCAATATTGTCATATTGTCCGGCATCTGTCTGGCCGTGTTCAACATGCCGGCTCAGATCGTTTTCGGCCGCATACTGCCCGGTCTGGGAGTCTCTTTGCTGGCGGGATTGTCCTGTTATGTCTATCTGGCAAGGAGATTGGCCCAAAAGGAGCAACGTGACGATGTGACTGCGTTGCCCTACGGCATCAGCACACCGGTCATGTTTGTGTATCTGTTCGGCATCATCGGACCGGTCTATTGGAATCTCAAGGCTTCTGGCAATGCGGAGGCCTCGATCATTGCCTGGCAGGTCGGCATGGCGGCCGCGTTTGTCGGGGGGATCATCGAGATGCTGGGAAGCATTGTCGGCCCTTGGCTGAAAAGGGTCACACCGCGTGCCGGGATGCTCGGAACCTTGGCCGGCATCGCCATTGTCTGGATAGCCACCGTGCCGTTGGCCAAGATTTTTGAAAATCCGCTGGTCGGATTTGCCTCTCTGATGATTGTCTTGGCCGGACTGGTGGCCGGGGTCAGGATGCCTTTCCGCCTGCCTGCGGGATTGATTGCCATCATTGTCGGAGTGATTGTCGGCTTTTTTGTCGGATCTTCCAAGATCGATTTTTCCGGGGTGTCTTTTCATGCGCCGATTCCCGTGCTGGGAGACCTGCTTTCCGGCATAAATCTGATGTTTTCCTACCCTGCGGTTTTGGCGGCCGTATTGCCGATAGAGATATACAATTTCATCGAGACGATGAACAATGTCGAATCGGCAGAAGCGGCCGGAGACAAATATCCGGTTCGCACCTGTCAGATTCTGGATGGCGCGGGGACCATGATCGGGACGATATTCGGAAGTGCCTTCCCCACAACCGTCTATATCGGTCATCCCGCGTATAAACGTCTAAAGGGTCGTTGCGGATATGCTTTGGGAGTCGGAATCGTCATATTTCTCGGGGCAATTTTCGGATTTGTCGATTTCTTGTATCATCTTATCCCCACCGCAGCCGTCGCGCCCATGCTGGTCTTTGTCGGCATAGTGATAACGGCCCAAGCCTTCGGCGCTTCACCGGGCAGGCATTCAATCGCCGTGGCCGTGGCGATAATTCCCCACATGTCCAACATATTGTCCACCAAAATCAGGTCGGCCGTATCCGTGGCGAACGGAGAGATGGATGTGGCGTCCCTGGAATTCGCACAGAAGTGCGCGGGGCAGGGTATTGCGTGGATCGGACAAAGCGCCTTGGCCCAGGGTGCGATCATTACCGGCCTCTTGTGGGGTTCGATCATTGCCATGCTGATTGATCTTGATTTCAAGAAAGCCGCGGCCTTTTCGGGTACCGCTGCTTTTTTGACTCTCATAGGGATCGTCCATTCACCGAATCTGGGGTTGCATTTCAGCAACGTTTTTTGGGGGTATGTGATGATGACGGCTTTGTTTGTCGCCGCATGGCTCGGCAAAATCGAAAGAGACCCGGAAATCGGGGAATTGGATTTTAAAGGGGATTAGTATCCGTGACCGAACTGCTCCTGCCGGATTGACAAATCCGGCAGCAGGTTCGGATTTGCCAATCGTTCGACGACTCGACTGAGCTCGCCGAAATCTGAGCTCACGCCGAAGTCCGAACCGAGCGGCGGGTATGTCAGCATGACTTGGCTCAGGCCGACCTTTTTGGATACTGGCCGGAGCCGCAACTTTTGAAGGGGGCTGAACATGACCCATATCCTAATCAAGAACGGCACCGTCGTCACCATGAACCCCGGCCGCGAGGTTTTCGCAGGCGACGTACTCATCGAAGGGGATCACATCAAGAAAGTGGGCACCGGCATTCAGGACCAGGCGGACGAGGTCATCGACGCGTCCGGGCAGATCGTCATCCCCGGTCTCATCCAGACCCACATCCACCTGACCCAAACCCTGTTTCGCGGCTTGGCCGATGACATGGAACTGCTCGACTGGCTCAAAAAGCGGATATGGCCCCTTGAAGCGGCCCATTCGTATGAGACCAACGCGATCTCCGCCCAACTCGGCATCGCGGAGCTGATCATGGGCGGCACCAGCACCATCCTCGACATGGGCACGGTCCATCACACAGACGCGATTTGCGAGGCCGTGCGCGACTCCGGATACCGTGCGTTTGTCGGCAAGTGCATGATGGACCACGGTTCCGAGGTCCCGGAGGGGCTCATGGAGGATGCCGGGGATTCACTCAGGGAGAGCGAACGTCTGCTCAAGAAGTGGCACGGCGAAGCCGGAGGCCGTATCCGGTACGCGTTTGCCCCTCGCTTCGTGGTCTCCTGCACTGAGGAACTGCTCCTCAGAGTCCGGGACATGGCCAAAGACTACGATGTGATGGTTCACTCCCACGCTTCCGAGAACCGCGGCGAGATCGCCTTGGTGAAGCAGGAGCGCGGGTTGCGGAACATTCTCTATTTTGAAAAGCTGGGCATGGCCAGCGAAAAGTTGCTTCTGGCCCACTGCATCTGGTTGGATGACGAGGAAATGCGGATTATCGCGGATACCGGCATCCGCGTTCTCCACTGCCCCAGCAGTAACATGAAGCTGGCCTCCGGCATCGCCAAGGTGCCGGAACTGCTGGAAATGGGTGTCAACCTATCCCTTGCCGCAGACGGTGCGCCTTGCAACAATAATTTGGACATGTTCTGCGAAATGCGCCATGCTGCGTTATTGCAGAAGGTCAGGCTGTTGTCGCCCACGGCACTGCCCGCGCACCAAGTTTTCGAGATGGCCACACTTGGCGGTGCCAAGGCCCTCGGCATGGCAGACGAACTGGGTAGCATAGAATCGGGCAAGAAGGCGGATATCGCCATTGTTGACCTGAGAAAACCACACGCCACGCCGTCATGCAACCGTGACCCGGTCTCCATGCTGGTTTACTCGGCCACTGCCAGTGACGTGCAGACCACCATCATCAACGGCAACATTCTCATGCGTGACCGCAAGCTAACGACCATTGACTTGGAGAATGTCATCGTTGATGCCGATAAGCTGTGTGCAGAGATACTCGGGCGATACTTGGGCTGATTTGGGATCAGACTCAGGAGAAGGCCAAAGAATGCGTTACGAGGCGGAGCCTTGTAACGAGGGAAACACCTATGGATGTGGGAATTATACTGACACTGATCGCCATACTCATCATCGGCTGGCCCCTTGCCATTATCCTGCTGATCCTTCTGTATCTGGACCGGCGTCGCACCCGTGACCGCCTATCAACATACAACCTGCTCCTGTTGCGGAGAGAACTGGAACGCCTGCTCGCGGAAGGCCAGATTGACAAGAGATTCAAGGTGGAATCAACCCGCCACATTGATGAGCTGTTGCGGAATCTGTCCGGCGGAAAGATCGAGGAGGAGATGCGGCAGGAGCGATTGAATGCCGCTTGGAAATGCCTTTGCAGGCATATTTTGGGATCAGGGCAGTCTCCTGCGCCGGATCCGCCGTGGCAGATTCAGCGACCCGATGAGGAAACACCGGAAACACCGCTTGGGACTCCAAGCCATCTCTCCGAGGTGTCCGAAACGCCGAACGTCTGGGTACAGGTGGCGGAATCTGTTCCAGACGCTCCCCCGGTTCTTTCACCAAAAGATGTTCCGCTACCAGTGGAGAAGCCTGAACTTGTCATCGCGATTGCTTCGGATCAGATCGCCGAGGCTTCCGAGACTTTGGACGTCCCAAAACGGGCAGGGGAACCTGTTTTCGAGTCTCCCCCGATTCTTTCAAAGGCGGACATTCCGCCGCCGCTACCAGTGGAGAAGCCTGAACTTGTCATCGCGATTGCTTCGGATCAGATCG
>JAOZRQ010000268.1:0-2143 GCA_029940115.1 Desulfobacterales bacterium | reverse complement strand
CCAAAACGGGCAGGGGAACCTGTTTTCGAGTCTCCCCCGATTCTTTCAAAGGCGGGCATTCCGCCGCCACTTCCTCTGGAGAAGCCTGAGTCCCCTCAGATGGCGGTGGTCACGTCGCAACCCGCAACGGACCCAGGAATGCCATCAGATATCAGTATTATAGGGACTCAAATGGCGGTGGTCACATCGCAACCCACAACGGACCCCATCTCACAGGCATCCGACGAGTCCACCCGCTACGCGTGGAGCCCCATCGAACCGAGTTCTTTGGAGAAGGCGTTGAGCGCGCTCTCCGGCTGGGCCAAGCTGACCGGCCCCTTTCTGATCCAGAATGTCGGCTGGTTCATCAGCGGGTTTCTCTTTGTCACCGGATGCATCTTTCTGGTGACTTATACCTCGGGCTTCTCCAGATCCCTTATCATTGCGGTGATCCTGTTCGCGTACGCACTATTGCTGTTGGCCGGCGCGTACAAGCTTCTGCTTCAAAGACCCGAACTCCGCACCGCGGGAACGGTGCTGATCACCCTCGGCATCCTGCTGATTCCGCTCAGTATCGCCGCGTCGATACGCCTCGTTGACATGGCTTGGCCAGATTTTCCGACCACCGTCATAGGGGGCCTGATGGTGATCTTGAATATCGGGGTCTTCCACTGGGCGGCCCAGCTTGCGTCCGGCATCATGGACCGCTCGCTCCGGGGACCTCATGCCAAACTGTTCATATGCCTTGCCGCCTTACAGATCACGGTGCCGATGGTGCCCCGTGTCCCCGGGTGGCATCTGCTGGCACTCCTGCATCTGACCTTGCTGGGGATGCTCGGATGGGGATTGATCCGCTTTGTCCGAGACTGGCTGAAGTCCATCTTTCTGGATCAACGGAACGTGGCTTACTACGCGGGGGGAACGCTGGTCTATGCCGCGCTGGTCTCCTTCATCCACCTGACGTGGCGATATGAGCCTCCCTTGCCCCCCGGGTATGCCGGCCCCTTTCTGATGATCCTCTCCGGCTGTCTCTTCCATACGGACACCCGGTTCAAGGAATGGATTCACCGATACGCGTTCCTGTCCCGGTTCACCTTTGTCGTATATGCCCTCTCCATCGCCGCGCTGGCAACCGGATTCACCTCGCCCGGAACCCGGATGATCACGCTGCTGATGGGCGCGGGAGTCTATGGCGTCGTGTTCGGCCGCTACCTGACCCTCCCGCCACTTTACCTGTTGCTCGTCTGCCTCTGCGCGTTATATCATCAACTGATCCTGCACCGTTTCTCATACGACGCCTACTTCCTCGCCAGCCTGCCGGGGATTGCCGCTCTTGGAGCCGCGTATCGCCACGCCCTGAGACAGAATGCCGAGAAACTCTCCGAGATGGCTTCCCGAATCCTGCTGGTTCTCGGTTCCGCGTTGGCCGGATGGAGCCTGTCTCATTCCGATCCCGGCTGGACCGCCACTCTTACTGCCCTGACCCTGACCGCCCTAATCTATCTCATCTGCCACCCCTCACCCCTCACCCGTCGCCTCTCCCCCATCGTCCCTCTCCGCCCCTCGCCCCTCACCTCTTACGCCCTCCCTTTATCCGCCGCGATCACCCTCGGCCATCTCCCCATCTTCTTCGGATTCACTTGGACAGCGCAGTTCGCCATCACCCTGTCGTTGCTGGCCCTGTTCTTGACCGCCGCGGGCCTGAGGCGTTGTCACCGATCCGATGAGGCGAGGAGAGAGGGGGAAGGGGAGAAGGGCAGGATGGAAGCCTTGCTGAACAGCGCATTGGCAAGCGTGGTGGCCGCCATCCTTCTCTGTGTGGTGACAGATGAGCCGGGAAATCTGACGGAAAACCCCTTCCTCCACATCGTGCTGACACTGACAGCCGGCGTACTACTCTGGCAAAGTCTGACGTTGCGAATTCAGATACTGTTCTACGCAACCCTGATCGCCGCCGGTGTGGCCGGGATACTGATCAAACAGACCTATTTCCCCCACCTTTCCACCGGCAAAACAACATTGGTTATCGTCTTGGTCATATGGGGGGTGATCTGGAAACTGGAAACTCGAAACTCGAAACTCGAAACTCGAAATTTGAAAATGGATCCCAGTTTCAAGTTTCAAGTTTCAAGTTTCAAGTTTCAAGTTTCAAGTTTCAAGTTTC
>JAOZRQ010000783.1 GCA_029940115.1 Desulfobacterales bacterium | reverse complement strand
AGCTCGCGGCGGATTGGCACATCAAGTGGCTCGGATTTGGCAATCCGAGCCGAGCAGGGGGGAAGCTCGGATTTGGCAATCCGAGCCGAGCAGGGAGCCGAGCGTGGAGGAAGCTCGCGGCGGATTGGCACATCAAGTGGCTCGGATTTGGCAATCCGAGCCGAGCGGGGGGAAAGCTCGGATTTGTCAATCCGAGTCGGGTGGGGAAGCGGCTCGGATGGAAAGCGGGATGGAAACCGAAAGTTCCCATCATACTGGTTCGGCAACACAATCGCCGGCGCGTGATTCGGGAATTTCTCATCCAAGATCGCCAACTGAGGCGGTGCGGTACAGAGCAACCCGTCAACGCTTGAAAAGACCCGCTTCTCTTTCTTGAGACTGAAGTATCCCTTGATTTTTCTGCCCCCCTCTTCATAGACCATATGCGGAATCGCTGTCTCATGCAGTTCGAGAATGACCCTTACCGGATGAGAACCCGCTCTCTCCCTTATGGAGATCGCACGTTCCGCATGATCCAAGGTCCGGGTGACGATGATCACAGACGTTTCAGATGATGTGGTCAGGCGGATGACCTTGCCTGCCGCTCGCCGGGAACCGAACCACCCCTCAGTAATGCAGTGCAGTTGGAAGGAAGGGGACAGCTCGGCCCCATAATCTCTCAGCGCGTCCTTTGTTTGGGCCTCGTCCAAGGGCACACGCGAGCGATAGAGCATATGAACCGTCCCCAACGCCCCGGACAGGGCATAATAATCCCGCAGAACCTGAATCGTCTGCCCAGACGCGGAGGGAAAATGGATACGGTGATAATAGATAAAAGTATACATGGTAATTGAAGCGTGAAGCGTGAAGCGTGAAATTTTTTCAAGTTTCAAGTTTCAAGTTTCAAACTTATCCTTTGACCACTGCAACGGGCCTGAGCTTTGCGACCTTCTTTGAAATCCCCGCGCCGTGAACCACTTCGACCACTTGGGAGATGTCTTTGTAGGCTTCCGGCATCTCTTCGGCCATGGTGTGTCTTCCTTTTGATTTCACGAAGATTCCCTGGGCTTCCAACTCCCGATAGATGGCCCTGCCTTTGGCCTTCTTCTTCGCGGCGGTCCGGCTCAGGACACGGCCGGCCCCGTGGCAGGTGGATCCGAAGGTCTCCTCCATGGCTTGGTGGGTGCCCACCAGCACATAGGAGGCGGTGCCCATGTCTCCAGGAATAATCACGGGTTGCCCCACATGGCGGTAGATGTCTGGAACATCTGGATGCCCTGCCGGAAAGGCCCGGGTGGCCCCTTTGCGATGAACACAGAGGACCCGCTTCTCCCCATCCACCCTATGCGTCTCTTTCTTGGCGATATTGTGGCACACATCATAGAGCAGACTCATGCCGAGATCCCGGGGACCGATGCCGAGCGTGTGCAAAAAGACCTCACGGGCCTTGAACATCATGATCTGGCGATTGGCCCAGGCATAATTGGCCGCGCAGGCCATGGCCCTGAAGTAACGCATCCCCTCTTCGGACTGGATCATGGCGCAGGCGAGTTGCCGGTCCGGCAGTTCAATCGGCAGGTTCTTCACATGCTTTGTCATAAACGCGAGATAGTCGTCACAGACTTGGTGTCCCAATCCCCTGGACCCGGAATGGAGCATCAGCGTCACCTGTCCCTCAAAGAGCCCGAAGGTCCTCGCGGCCTCTGAATCGTAAACCTCGTCCACCACGCCGATCTCAACGAAGTGATTCCCGGAGCCGAGGGTCCCGAGCTGCTTCTTTCCCCTCTGTAGGGCCCTGTCGCTGATCAAATCCGGGTCCGCATCGGGCAGGCACCCGCTCTCCTCAGTACGCTCAATGTCCGACGTCTCCCCGAACCCCTGCTTCACGGCCCATTGGCTCCCCTGTCTCAGCACCTTCTTCTCCTCGTCAACGGAAAGTTTGACAGAGCCTCTGGAACCGACACCGCAGGGGATGTTCTGATACATCGCGTTCACCAGTTCCCTGATCTTCGGCTTGATGTCGTTCTCCTCAAGGTGAGTGCCGGCGAGGCGGACCCCGCAATTGATGTCAAACCCCACCGAGCCGGGGGATATGATGCCCGTCTCCCAGTCAAAGGCCGCGACCCCGCCGATGGGAAATCCGTATCCCTGGTGAACATCAGGCATTGCAAGAGAGGCAGTGACAATACCCGGCAACGTCGCGACATTTGACACCTGAACCAGTGTCCCGTCATTCTTGACCGCCTTCAGCATGGATTCATCGGTATAGATCCTTCCCGGTACCCGCATATTGCCGCTTTGGACAACTTCCCAGCGATACTCGTCAATTTTTTTCAGTTCGCTCATAATGTTTCCTCAAAAGACAGGGTTAAGGGTTAAGGGTTAGGGTTAAGGGTTAGGGTTAAGGGTTAAGGGTTAAGGGTTAAGGGTTAAGGGTTAAGGGTTAAGGGTT
>JAOZRQ010000017.1:12013-28293 GCA_029940115.1 Desulfobacterales bacterium | reverse complement strand
TGCCCGACCCGGCAATGAATTGCCGGGCTATTCTCGCAAGTCCCTCCGGGACAATTCCCCCAATCCAAGTCGAGCCATGTGGTCCAAACAGAGATCATGGCCAATTTCACAATTCTTCGATTCTCTCCAAAACAAAATGCCTTGGCGGTTCCTGTTTTGATATGTCAAGTTTCATTACATGTTTTTTATCTCTCTGGTTTTTATTTTCTTGACAGGGCGATTCATATCTTACAGATTCTATGCCGTTTAAAATAACATTGTATATGGCATTGGACAGATATGGCTTTACTCCTCGAACAGGATACAATTCATCAGATATTTCCTCCTTTATTTCTATCTCAGCATATTGAATGCGGACATTATTCAATAAAGATTGAAGGAGCATGTTCATATCTATTTCTTCTTCCTGTGCAGTTTTTTTCAATCTTTCTCCTTCACGAAGCAACTTGTTCACATCACGCTGAATTTCAAAAATCAAATCTTCCGTCTTCTCTTTGAGAGAATTGGCCCACACGGGTATTGTTTACAAATTTCTCCTGAGCTGATAAGCAATCCGTATCATTGACAAAAGAATTCGACCGCGTGGTTGGCATGACGCTTTGCGGCGTCAGAAACCGGGTTTCTTTGATGGATAATGGATTGACAAATTTTGACAGCCATGATTTAAACTTGTCAGCAGAGTGAGCTTCCACTCGTGCGGTTGGCCTTCGGCTGACCGCTGACCATTTAACCAACCCTGAAAAAATGAGATGAAACAACTGTTTTCCACAAAAGAGGTTGCAAAGTTTCTGGATATCAATGAGAAGATGGTCTATTCCCTGATCTCCGAAAAAGGGCTGCCGGCCACAAAGGTCTTTCCCTGAGACCTCTGCCTTTGCCCGGAAGCCACTGCGAAAACAAATCCGAATGACCGAAACGCAAAATTCGACCGAAACTCAATAATTCGAGACAACCCACTGTGAAAATCTGAAATCCGAAACAAATTCCAAATGACCGAAACAAATCCGAATGACCGAAACAAATCCGAATGACCGAATCAAATCCAAATGACCGAAACTCAAAATTTAAGGCAACCACTGCGCTATGAAAAATTTATGATTTCAATCTTCAATTTTCCAGACCGTCCCCTCGGGCCGGTCTTCCAGAACGATATTCATCTCCGCAAGCTGGTCTCTGATCTGATCGGCTCTTGCCCAGTCCTTTGCCCCTCTTGCGTCTGTCCGTTCTTGGATCAGCGGGTCAATCATTGCCGGGTCAATGGCCCTCTCTGCAAGGCCCTTCTCTCGCTTCTTCTCAAAATAGGCCCCGGGAGACGCCGTGAGCATTCCGAGAATTTCTCGGCCGATCTCCATCATGTCGGCCCGACCGGCATGGATCTCGGCTTCCAAATCTAAGGGAAGTTCCCCCTTGTTCACATCCAGCAGGCCGTTCAGGTGGCGGACCCCATCAAAGAGGATGCCGATGCCGAGCGCGGTGTTGAAGTCGTCATCCATGGCATCGCAGAATTTCCCCCATAAGGGACGGCTACTCATCTCCCCCTCCCTCACTGGTCCCACCCTCTCCTCAACCCGCTCCAGAAGGCCGTAGAGCCTGTCCAATCGGGTCGTGGCCTCATCCATTGCCTTTTCGGTGAAGTCAATGGGGCTCCGGTAATGGTTGGAGAGAAGAAAGAGACGGATCGCTTCGGGATGGTACGACTTCAGCACATCCTTTATCATCAGGAAGTTTCCCAGGGATTTGGACATCTTCTCCTGATCGATGTTCACGAATCCGTTGTGCATCCAGCATCTTGCAAAGGGTTTGTCTGATGCGCCTTCGGACTGGGCGATCTCGTTCTCATGGTGCGGAAAGATCAGGTCCTTGCCGCCGCCATGGATGTCAAAAGTCTCTCCGAGGAGCTTGTTGCTCATGGCCGAGCATTCGATGTGCCATCCGGGCCGGCCTTTTCCCCAAGGGCTGTCCCAAAATGGTTCCCCGGGTTTTGCCGCCTTCCACAGGGCAAAATCGAAGGGGTTCCGCTTTCTCTCATCCACATCCACCCGGGCCCCCGCTTCCATATCATCCAGCCTGCGACCCGAAAGCTTTCCGTAGTCTTTGAAAGATTCCACCGCGTAGAAGACATCCCCCTCTGTCTGATAGGCATGTCCTTTTTCAATCAATTTCTCGACAAACGCCTTGATCTCTTTGATGTATTCCGTGACTTTCGGCTCAAAATCGGCCCGCTGGACATGGAGCGCATCCATGTCGGTATAGAAGGCCTCAATGAATTTCTCAGAGACCTCCCGGGAATCAATCCCGAGTTCGTTGGCCCGGTTGATGATCTTGTCGTCCACATCCGTGAAGTTTCTGACATAGGTGACATCAAAGCCCTGTGCCCTGAAATAGCGCACGATCACATCAAAGACCACCACCGACCGGGCATGTCCGATGTGGCAGTCGTCATACACGGTGGGGCCGCAGACGTACATGCCGATCTTTTTCTCCTGAATCGGTTTGAATTCTTCCTTTTTTCCATCCAAGGTGTTGTAAATCCGAATGGTCATATAGATTCTCCTTGTTGAAATCCAAAATCCGAAATCCGAATCTCGAAATCCGAAACAAATCCGAATCTCGAAATCCGAAACAAGACTCATTGACTTTTCTTCAGTATGGCTCCGAAAATGTTCATGAGTTCTGTGGATTCTTGGATCAGACGTTTTCGCTCGTTTTCCTGATCTGGCTCGTTGTCAGCGATATCTGTCAATCCCAGCCAATACCGGCTTTCCTTGGCCTCCTTGCGACAGATTTTGATTCTCATAATGAAGTCCTTTTTGCTCAAGGATTCGTTGGCCTCAATATAGTTCGCGCCGACGGAGCCGGAAGACCTGATCACCTGCTTTCCATCCTCTACATTTGCCAGCGTCATGTTCAGTCTCTTCACAAAGCCTCTCACATCTCTGGCAAATGCAAATGTTCGATCTTCCAAATCGTATTGTTTTGCATGTTGCATCCCAATTCTCCCAAAGTGTTTTGAAATTTCGACATCCAGATTTGTCTCGGATTTCGGATTTCGGATTTATCATCGTGCCGGCCTCCCGATCGGCAGGATATATAGGGGTCGTTCATCCGCTTCGAGTTTCATGACGCGTGTCACATCATTGTCGTCGAACGCGCCGATGACAACGGTTCTCAAATCGGATGTGACCGCCTGCAAACAGACGTTCTGGGCCGCGTGTCCCACTTCCATATGGACGTATCTCATGCCTCTTTCTCCATATTTTCTGGTAATCCGCTCATAAACCGCGCAGAACACCATGACAACCGGCGCGTGTTTTACCGGGCTTTGGCTGTACGCGGCTCGACAGAGTTCGCTCCGGATGTCCTCGTCAAGCGTATGGGCCAGCTCATGCTCACGGGGCCTGTATTTATAGACACCGGGGCTGAGGTCCGTCGCTTTGCCAACCACCACATAGACCTCAAGCGGGTAAAGTGCGCCCCCAGAGGGCGCTGTTCTGAGGCCTCTCGGATCGGTCACACCTTGGGCGGCCCAGAGCAGTTGTGAGATGTCATTCAATCTCAGCGGCTCATCACTGTAGCTCCTTGTGGACCTTCTTTCGGACAAGGCCCGTTCAACTGAGACCTCGCTCTCATGCCGAGGTTCGGGAAGTTTTATGGTCTTTCGGGTCATCATGGTCTCTATCCTCGCCGTCGGAAAGCATGCGATTGTCAGCAGGATGATTCCTCCGGCAAATATAAGTTTTCTTGACGTCGTCATACGCATCTCCTAGATGCTTTGAGTTGACAAATGAGAAACTCGTTGGCCGTGCCATTTTTACCAATCAACTGTGTACAGGACAAAAAAATCGGGAACGGCAAGAAACCCGGCTTTTTTCCAAACGGCCGACCTTCCAATCGCAAGAAAAAGCCGGGTTTCTTTCCCTCAATCATTTTTTTGTCCTGTACTCAGACCAATCAATTAAGGATGAGACCTCGGCTTTCTCCATGCATCAGCGGTTCGTTAGCTGACGGCCAACACCCAAATTGGCATTCGTCGCGTCATCGTAAGCGGTGATGAAGAAAATCATAAACGACTTCTCCGGGCTTTGCGAGAGAGCATGTCTCTGGCGATTCGCAACAGATCAGATATGCATTGCTTACCCAATTCAGTACCCTCTTCAATCTGTTTCAGCAATTCCTGCGCGGTGATCTGATCGCCATTTGAAGTTCTCCATACCACGGCGGCGGATGGGACGATCTCTCTTATCAGGCTGGCAAAGATGTCGCGGCTTAATAGGAAAAATAAATATGAATGATCAAATCAGTGCTTGGAAGGAGAAAAGGTTTTCACCCGAATGTGAAAAGCCGTGGTTTTTGAAGGAGCCTGCTGATTCTTATCATTTCCCCGGAATGACAAGGTGCGTCATTCCGGAGGAAAATCTGACAAAACGACAGGTCTGAAAGGGCGCATTTGCAAGTTGGGGGGAATTGTCCCGGAGGGACTTGTGAGAACAGCCCGGCAATTCATTGCCGGGCATGCACAATTTGTCCAGTCCCGCAGGGACGGCTGAGGATCCATTCCAAAATGAGCTTCCAGACTGTCTTGGGACTCCCCCAACTTATAAATACGCCCGTCTGAAATGAGCGTGGAGATGTTTCGTGCAGCACATATCACGCCTCATTTGTCAAACCCATACTTCCCCAAAACCCTTTTCATTGTCCCATCTTCGATGATCTCTTTCAGTCCGCTGTTGAACATCTCCAGATTCTGCTGGGCGTTCGGGACTTTCCTTGAGAACATGAGATGCAGTCTGTTCACATATAAAGGAGGGAAGATGGGTTCCACCAGATCCTTTTCATGTTCAGGCAGTTTTTTGCTGATCAGATAGTGTCCCACAAACCGGTCCATGACGATCAGGTCGGCCTGCTTCAAGACCAGTTTTTTCATGTTCAGCATTTCGGTCTTGGAGACTTTCTTGTTCAGAAAATCGACCTTGTCAAACTCGGGAGAGTTGGCATATCCCTTGACAACGCCAATTCGGTAAGGTTTCAGTTCCTCCAGCAAACCCGTCCAGGAAATCGGAGTGTCCTTCCGCTTGAAGAATACAATGGGACTGTCCATGTAAGGCCCCGAAGGCAGATAGTGTTTGGCACGCTCTTCTGT
This sequence comes from Desulfobacterales bacterium, assembly GCA_029940115.1. Classification (GTDB taxonomy): domain Bacteria; phylum Desulfobacterota; class Desulfobacteria; order Desulfobacterales; family 4be13; genus JAOZRQ01. The sequence continues at coordinate 23,153 of JAOZRQ010000017.1, read as the reverse complement.
GTAATACGCATTGGCCAGCGCGTCATAATTTCCCTTTTTCACTTCCTTGAGGGCTTTGCTCCAAGCCATGAAACTATAGTTCGCCTTATACCCTTTTCGGGCGAATGCATGGGATATGAGCTCCGGTGCGATCCCATAGTTCGGCAAAAAACGCCCGGAATACGGCATCCAGTTCAGCGTGGCGATGGTGACTCTCTGTTCCGCGGCCAGCCCCTCAGTCAGACAGATGAACCATATGATTAAGGCAACCACAAACTTCTTTGTCATGATGCACTCCTTTGTCGTAAAATTCTGTGTACAGGACAAAAAAATGATTTGAGGAAGGAAACCCGGCTTTTTCTTGCGGTTGGGGAGTCGGCTTGCTTGGGAAAAAGCCGGGTTTCCCGCCCATTCCCGAATTTTTGTCCTGTACACAGCGTAAAATTATCATAAAACACGCTTAACCGGGCATCCTTCATTCATGGGTTCACAGTTTGCAGTTCCGCCTAAAGGCGGTCTCGCACCGCCTGAAGGCGGAACTGCAAACTGAAAAGTGTGAGCCACCTTTCAGGCAAAATGAAAGATGCCCCTTTCATTTTGGTTTCTTTATGGAGCAGTCATCGGTCTCTCAATTCTTCAAATCCCCCTTCTTTTACCCGAAGAAGATAGAGTGATTTGTACGCCTCCCCGCTCTCATCAAATGAAGTCAGACCGGTGACGCCCCGGAAATTCCGGAGTGTGGCCAGTTTGTCTCTCAGATCGCCTGTGTATTGGATATCACCTTTCCTGATCATTTGAAACAGGATCATGGCGGTATCATAAGCAATCGCCTCTATGAATCCGGGAGGATCGCCGAAGGTCTCCTGAAAGTTCCTGACAAAATCCCTCACGTCCGGAGAATGGCTCTGCGGGAAAAAAATGTCAGGGAATATCGCACCCCGGGCCCATTTCCCGGCCATGGTGGCCAGCTTGTCAGAATGCCACAGATTGGTGCCGAAAAGATATGCTTTGCTTATATCGTGAAAAGCGAGTTGGGGAATGATCAGCCCGGCTTTGGCCGGCGCGTCAGGAATGAAGATGGCCTGGAAGCCCGTTTTGCGACTTTTCCTCGCGAGCCGCTTGATGGGGTCGCCGAAATCGGTCTCATTCGGCTGGTAGGATTCGACACTGACAATCTGCCCCCCGTAAGAGACCACCTCATCCCAGAACAGCTTCATAAAGGTCTCCCCATACTTCTCATCCGGGTGGAGAATGGCAAAATCGTTCAGCCTCAAGGTTCCCACCGCGTATGAGACGAGCTTCCGGACCTGCATGGCAGGGGTGATGAAATGCCTGAACACCTGTTCGCCGATCGTCGCAATATGCTCCTTCTGGGACAAGGTGATGATGGGAATCCCGTTGTTCTGTGCCTCATATGCGGCGGCTTCCGCGCTGATGATCGGGCCGATAATGGCCAGAACATTCTCCTGAGCCAATTCTCTCACCCTCCGGACCGCCTCATCCGGATTTGAGGCCGTGTCCTTTATGCTGAGTCTGATTGAGGATCCGCCATCCTGCCAAGACTCGGACTGATCCATGGCGAGATGAATGCCGTTGAGAACTTTGTTGCCGTATATCTCATATGAACCGCTCAAGGGGAGCAGGCATCCAATGGTGTAATCGCCGTACACAACAGCAGGAGGAGGAGGCATTCTCTCATATTCCGCGACCAGCTCATGTGCCTCCTCTGCCTTCTCATGGTCAGGAATCTCTCTGACGAAGTCCGAAAGAACACGGGATGCCTCCTCGTTTTTCTTTTCCTCCACTCGTTTGCGCCCGAGTCGATGCATCAGATAGCCTTTTGTCAGCGGATCGGTCACCCGTTCCAAAAGAAACTGGGTATCTTCCATGGAAAGCTGTTCCACAGCCGCCTTGAGCTTGATGACAAGCCTCTCCTTTTCCGGATATCTCATATATTCGAGGGACTTGGTGTAAAAATGCACGGCATTTGCCGGAGAATCCACCTTCACATAGGCATCGGCCAAAAGCATGTACAGCTTGAGAACATGCGCCTTGGAGGTCACATATGTTCCCACTTCATCCGCCTGCTCGATGAGCTGCTCATAATGGCCTTCATTATAAAGGGCCGCAAGGATATCCACCTTGGCCTCTGGAACCAGAAAGCTGTCCGGATATCTCTCAAGCAGTTGCTTATAGACGCTGTGCGCGGATTCATGACTTCCCAAGGCATTGTAGATGGCCCCTTTTCTCATCAACACCGCGGGAACAGATTGTCCTTCAGGAAACCTGAAAAGATATTCATCATAAAGATTCAACGCTTCCCGATATGAACTGAGGCGAAACACCCTTTCAGCCCTTGAGAAAAGTTCTGTCTCGGCATCCCCTTCCACAGACGGTTCGGGCATGACAACAGGCTTTATGATCTCTGCTGGTCTGCATGAACAGAGAAAGAGGACGGCTGCCAAGATCATCCATCCGATGTATTGTTTTTTTGATTCCAGTTTCATGAGAAAAAGAATTCAGGTTAGAGGTTAAGGGCAGTCGGTTCGGGCCCGACAACGGATGTCGGGAACAGGCCCAAACCGAGCATGAACAAGACGCTCTTGACGGGATTGACCATCCGGCACTTGGGATGTGCCTGGGCTGATGAAAATGTCACAAAAAAGGGTTGCCGATTGTGATCCGTCTTTGCTCCCCCTCATTTTTTTGGCTTGAAAATCAGCCACCTGCAAAATGCGGGGATCAACTCTTGGGAACATTGGCAACATTTTCATCACCCAGAATGTGCCCATCCGACGAGCTTACCATTCCAATTCTGGCCGCTTGCCCGCCTTCTTTCTTAGTTCAACCCATCGCTCCTGCTTTATGGCCGCCTCCTCACCGGGCATCTTGGCCATGATCTCGAAATAGTCCTGCCTGAATCTGTCTTTCAAGACTTCCCGATAGGGTTTGCATTTGACCGCGTAAACCGTCTGAGTGCATTGATGGTCCAACTTTCGCCATACCTGCTCATCTTTGAGCAGAGTGAATTTATACCCTTCAAGCGTTTCAATGACCCGTCTTGAGTCAAAGGCTTTGATCCGTTCCACCGCGTCTTTGTACTGGTGCAGAATGGTGTATGCCGAAGCGGCTGAGGTTGACGGGTAGAGATCATATCTTTCCGAAAAATTCTCCACAAACTTTATGCCCTTTTGGTACCCGTATTCATATGGGACCTTCCAGCACCACGGCAAGGCGCCGACCACGCCTTCCATGATCTGAGGACCTGCGCTTTGCGCCATGCCGAGGGTCAGATTCGGGACCACGATCTCCATCTTTTTTTTCAGGCCCATTTCGGTGGCAATCTTCAACGCCTTTGACATGTCCTTTCCAAACAATACCAACACAAGGATATCAGACCTTGAATTTTGCGCCTTTGACAGGGCCTTTTTGAAGTCCTCATCGGTCGCGCCCGGGAAAGGGGTTGACACCCGTTTATGCCGCTTCCTTGCCAGCGTCAGGCTGAAGGCCCGGATGGATTCCTCAGTTGTCCATCCCCAGGTATAGTCCGCAACCACATAAAAATATTTTTTGCCGGAATAATTGGCTCTCAGATAGTCTGACAGGACTTTGGCACCCATCCAAGCATTGTAGCATTCCCTGAACATGTATTTGTGACCCTCCTCGCCGGTGGTGGCGTTGGAGTAGGTCAGAGTGCCGAAATAGAGCTTTTTCCTTGATTTGGCAACCTTCCCTCCGGCAATGGCCACGCTGCTGGCAGAACCGCCGAAGATCATCTCGCAACCTTCTTTGTCAATCAGCTCCGCGACATTTTTCTTTGCCACGTCCGCCTTTGATTGCGAATTCCTGGTCACCAGTTCGATCTTTCTTCCCAGTATGCCGCCATTTGCGTTGATTTCCTCAACCGCCATGGTTGCCGCGTCCAATTGGGCGGATCCTTGGATCGAATAGGGCCCTGTTTTCGGATAATTCAACCCGATTTTGACAGTGGCCGCGTTCACGCCGGTGCATATGCCCAGCGTGAAGATGAGAATCAGCAGAATCAATCCTTTTGCCACCTTCATGTTGTCATCCTCCTTTAATTTAAAATTGTCACCAGTTTTTCCAAGAACATACAGGGCAAGCTTGGCCGGGCGAAGGAGATTCATCCCCGAAAAATGCGAAAGAGAAAAAACAAAAATCCATGACGGATTTAGGGGAGGCATTGAACTTGAACTTGCCCACAAATGAACATTCAAGTTCACGGGCACGTTCAAGTTCACGTGCACGTTCACGTTCACGGGCAGGCGGCCTCCCCGAAAAGCGTTGTAATCAGAATAAAAGCACCCATTCCTGCATGAACATCATCAACTATATCATCACATTTTCATAAAAACAACGAAATTTATGGCATCTTTCATTTATGGGTTCACATTCCAGTTTGCAGTTCCGCCCTCAGGCGGTGCGAGACCGCCTGAAGGCGGAACTACAAACTGAAAATGAAGGATGCCGAAATTTGTTAAATGAAGCTTCTGTATAAAGGACAAAAAAAATGATTGGGGAAAGAAACCCGGCTTTTTCTTGCAGTTGGGAGTCGGCCCGTTTGGGAAAATCCGGGTTTCTCGCCCATTCCCGACTTGGTATTTTTTGAACGTGAACGCTCAAGATCACGTTCACGATTTTCCGCCGGATTTGTCAATCCCTGACAAAAGATGTCAGGGACAGGTTCCGGCAGGAGCAGACGTGGGAATCAATCGTCGCCGTCAGGGATATTGAAATGCGATCGAATCCCATTGCAGATCGGCAGGACGAGCATGTCATCCAGCGAACTCTGGCTTCCTGCCACATAATTCTCCACGAAATCAATGACATGATCCGCGAACTTCTCCTGCAATTCAGGAGGAAAAACCACAAGAAGCTCTTTGATCTTATCCAAAAGATATTCCATCTGATCACTATCCACAGCCTCACCTCCTTTCTTTATGGGTTCTGGATTCTCGGATATGGATTCTTGGGTATAGTACACCACTTTTTAAATTCGTACCCCTTGATCGGCTCGAATTGCCGCCGGATTTGGCAATCCCGCGGGAGCAGAGGGGGTGACGAATTTATGAATTGGTGTACTAGTGTCTGACCAAATAAGTTTTGACGGGTGGCATTTTTCAGAAGCCCTTGAATGACGAGGCTTTTTCGGAATCCTGAACCCATCAAAATTAATTTGGTCAAGTACTAGGTTCCACAGCCCATAAACCCATAGCCCATAGCCAGTTTTTGTCTGATTATAACGGATTTCGGGGAGCCGTAAACTTGAACTTGAACTTAAACCTGAACTAGGCCGTCCAAATCAGCTAATTCCCCTTGCCCGCCTCTTGGCCCTCCCATTTTGCCCTGATTCTTGCTGAGATGGGAATTGTGGCCAAATTTTGCGGGGCCAAAAGTCGGGCAAAAAACAATGGCTGAAAACGGCATTTTCAGACGGCCCAAACCTGAACATTCATTTACAGGCATCGAGTACAGGTTCAAGTTCAAGTATAAGTTCAAGTTCAAGTATAAGTTCAAGTATAAGTTCAAGTTCAAGGCTCCCCTAAATCCGTTATAATCAGGTTTTTGTAAGCGCCTGCACAGCAGCCAGAAATTCCTCTTGATCAAAAGGTTTGGCAAAAATCCGGTCTGCCCCAAAATGTTGGGCCGTGGTGAGGAAGGTGTGCGGCGATTTGAAACGTCCGCCTCCGGAGATTGCGATAATTCTCACATCGGGAAAGTCCCGCCGAAGTTCTATTATCATCTCAATCCCTTCCTTTCCAGGCATCAGGATATCGGTGACAATAAGGTCTGCGGGCCTTTGGCGGAAGATCTGCACACCTGCCTCTCCGTCAGGTGCGTCTTCAACCTCATATCCCTGCGCCTCCAGTGTCATCCGAAGCGTGGAGCGAACCAGTTCTTCATCATCAATTACAAGAATGCGTTTCATTGCTGATTCCTTTCCAAAGGTTCAGGAACGGATATAGGCCGCCCTGTCTCTTTCTTGCCCCCTTATCCCCTTGATTTATGGTCAGAACAGTGTTTGCCGTGGGAGGGAAAAGTTCATAATCTCATGGCCCACTGAGCGAAACGCCGATAACATCTGCAATCTTGGCCATAGTTTTCTGGGCGCCTCTGAAGTCAAATTTGGCCATCTGCGCCTCAAGGTGTTGATAGGTTCTTCCCACGCCATTATAATGGATCAGATATTTTTTGGCGGATTCGATGCAGTCCTCGGCCGCGATGTTGTTTTCAGCCAAAAGGCGGTCAATCTCCACCAGCTTGCGAGTAATGCCAGAGAGGTCAGAGGATGGGATGGATGCTGAATCCCCGGAAGGCTCAGGCTCCTCTGGAACTTGCGCGTCCGATGCCTGATCAAGTATCCGTGCCGATTCGAGCACCCGGAGCAGGTTTTCCTCCATCAGTCCGACGGCCTGCTCAATCTCATGGGGCCATCCCGTTTCCGGAAGCAACAGGGCTCCGGCTGACTCCTCCTCCGAATAAAGGATTTCGTTCAAAGCCGTTCTCAGAGCCTGTACAGACGCATACAGCTCGGTTGCTGAAAGATTCCCTGATATCCCTTCGAGTGTGTGAAGCCGGTGCCGGACATCCTCCATATCTCCAACGGCCATCGCCTCTCTGATTTCATTGGCAATGCCGGCATAATTGGATGCGAAATTTTTCATCAGCTTGATGAAAAGCGCCTTGTTTCCCCGGAAGCGTTGCAAGGCTGACATGACATCAATTCCCGGAAGCGATTGAAAACCGGGGAGACTGACATCTGAACGGTCGTCGGGCACAGGGTGAGGAATGGCGGAAGTCTGAGACGCCCTCCTTTTGGATGCCGTCCACTTTCGTATCATGGCAATCAGTTGCCCGGGATCCACAGGCTTGGTGATATAGTCATCCATTCCCGCTTTCAGACATTTCTCCCGGTCCCCTGCCATGGCGTGGGCTGTCATGGCGATGATGGGAAGCTGCAAGCTGCCATGTGCAAGTTGCAAGTCACTTTCAGCGTCGAGCGTCGAGCGTCGAGCCTTCTCCCATTCCCGAATCCGTCTTGTCGCTTCCAACCCGTCCATCTCCGGCAGCTGAATGTCCATGAGAATGAGGTCATATGGGGCTTGGGCACTGTTGTCAGGGCATACCGCGACTACCGCCTCCCGGCCATTGTTTGCCGTATCCACCGCCATGCCGGCCTCATGCAGGATGTCCCATGCCAGTTCCTGATTGATCTCGTTGTCCTCCACCAAGAGGATATTGGTGCTCGAAACTTGAAACTTGGCTTGATCTGATGTTTCGAGTTTCAAGTTTCGAGTTTCAAGTTTCGAGCCTCCGAATATCTCCATCAGCGTGTCAATGAGCAGGGACTGCTTTATCGGCTTGATCAGAAACGCGTCAACACGGGTCCTTTCGGCCTGATTCATCTCCTTCTCACTCGCAAAGGCCGTGATCATGATGATGGGGATATTCGCCAATTGGGGATCCTCGCGTATCCGCTTTGATGTGGCCATGCCATCCAGTTCGGGCATCTTCCAGTCCATCAGCACCAGTTGGTAAGGATTTTTCGTGGCGGCCCCCTCTTTCAGCTTGGCCAGTGCCTCCATTCCTGACGCGGCGGATTCCGCCTGAATGCCGAAAGGGGCCATGTCCTTGATGATCTGCCTGCTGATCTCATCATCATCCACAATCAGGGTCTTCAAGCCGCACAGCTCGCTGACAAGATTGTATGCGGGCTCCTTCTCCTCGGGCTGTCTGACGAGGGGAAGGGTGAAAGAGAAGGTGCTCCCCTGATCCGGCACACTTTCGGCGCTGATGCGCCCTCCCATCAGATTGATCAACTTTTCTGATATGGCAAGCCCCAAGCCCGTTCCGCCGTACTTTCGGGTCGTGCTGCTGTCGGCTTGGGTGAATGCGGAGAAGAGGCGGCCCATCTGTTCTTGGGAAATTCCAATGCCGGTATCCTTGACCGAAAAGAGAAGTACGGCCTCCTCCTGTCTCTTTTCAAGACACGTCACGTTCACGAAGATTTTTCCGCTGTGGGTGAACTTCACGGCATTGCCTGTCAGATTGATGAGAATCTGCTTCACCCGCAGGGGATCGCCGATCAGGGCGCTGGGCACGTCCTGGTTTTTGCCGATGAACAGGTCGATCCCCTTTTCCGCAGCCTGATCCACAAAAAGATCGGCAATATCCTCCAATATCTGCTGCAATTGAAATTCCTTTGTCTCAATGTCCAGCTTGCCTGCCTCTATCTTTGAAAAATCGAGGATATCATTGAGAATGCCGAGAAGTGCATAGGCCGAGGAATGCACCTTTGTCAGGTAGTTGCGCTGTTTCAGGTTCAGACCCGTGTTCAGCACCAAGCCGGTCAGGCCGATGATGGCATTCATGGGGGTGCGGATCTCATGGCTCATGCTCGCCAGAAAGTCGCTCTTTGCCGAATTGGCCGCCTCTGCGGCCTTTCGTGCGCTTTCGGCTTTCTGTTTTTCCTTGCGGGTCGTGACATCCAGGACAGACCCCTCATAATAGAGAAGATTTCTCCGGCCATCCCGAACGGCCCGGGCCGATATCGAGACCCATATCACGTTCTGGTCCTTGCGAAAAAAACGGGTCTCAAATCCGATGATCTGGTCATCTCTGTTCAGAACGCGCTCAAAGGTTTCGATATCCTTGGGATCCACATGGAGCTGTTTCCAAATATCGGTGACAGCGGAGAGCATCTCAGCGGGGGAATCATACCCGAGCATCTTTGCCAAAGAGGGGTTTGCACTCAGATAACGCCCCTGGGGCGTGCTTTGAAATATGCCTTCCACCGCATTCTCATACAGGGAGCGGTATCGGCTGTAAATCCTGGCGTTGTCAATGGATATGGCGGCTTGGGAGGAGAGGAGCCGGAGCACCTCCACCCGATCCGGCGTGAATGCGCCGCTTGTCTTGTTGTTTTCCAGATAAAGCAGGCCCGTGACGCCTTCGGAATCCCGGGATTGGGGGATGGAGGGGGGGGGAATGATCGGGATGCAGAGGATGGAGCGGGGCTTGTGTTCCCTCACATAAGCATCCTGAGTGAACTCCCCCTTTTCCGCGGGGTCATTCAGGACAAGGTTCTTGCAGGTTTGAGCCGTGTGATGCACAATTCCCGGGGACAATTCGGCGCAATCTTCCACCGGAACCCCTTGAAATTGGGCCTCTTTGCATTTGTCAGCAGAGACATGAGACTCAACCATGAGCGCGCGGTTGTTTTTGAAATCAGACTTCAATATCAGGAAGCCTTTTTCCGCTCCCGCAGTCTCCATCACAATGTCCATCAATTTTTTCAGCAGGTTCTCCAGCACGATTTCTCCGGAGATGGCCTGGGATGCCTTCATCACCGTGGCCATGTCGAGCAGTGCCGACGCGTCGCCCATGGCCGCGTATCTGGAGAGGCTCGCGCTCTCTTCGGATGCCTGTTCTGGGGACGCGGGTTTGGTCAGAAGATCGGCATGTCTCCTTTCCATCTCCTCTGTCTTGCACTTGGCCCCCCACAAGCGATATCCGTAATGGGCCATTTTCATGTAAAGTTCGGCAATCTCATGGTTCCCCTCTACAATCCAGAATTTCGACGCGAGTTCGTTTGCCAAAGCCTCATCTTGAATGAACTCGTTCTCTCCCGCGGATTCGATGGCCCTGTCATACAGCAGGATGGCATCGTCTGTATTCTGGGTGATGCGGAGTCTCTCTGCCTGAACCAGAAGATATTTGTGCAGAAAGTTTTCCTGGCAACTTTCGGACCAGATCCTCATCTGTTCCTGGTTCGCGTCCATGTTTTCCAGATACGTTTTCCGCTGGTCAGGCGGGGCTTGGAGATAAAGGGCGGTCAAGATGAGAGAGCTGTAAAAGTTGTGGTCTGCGATCAGGACGGTGCCCGTGGCAAAGTTGAGGAATTTTTTCGCTTCAACAATATGATGGAGCGCTTGGACCGGCTTTTCGTGGAGATAGAGGAGACGGGCTTTGAACAGATGAAACGCGCACAGTGCGATGAAACTCTCATGGGAATGGCAACGGGAAAGATAGGTCTCATGATCTGCTTCAAGGGAGAATGCCTCCGCCCCTTCGGGAGCCAAGCCGATCAATTCGGACACAGCAAGTTCGCATCCTCTGACGATATCATAGGCTTTCATGTTTTGTGTGTTCTGAATCAACGGCTGGAAATTTCTGAGGTCCGCGAGCATGCGCCCCAAATTTTTCCCCTGAAAGAAGCTGTTGAGGGAACTGTTGATGGCGAGTATGGCACCTGCCCATTCCGGATCGCCGCTCAGGGAGGCCGCCTCATATCCTTCTGTGCTGAGGGACTGGGTCCATTTGGCATGCTTCACCCAGTGATTCAGGAACGCGCCGAAGATAAAGCATACCTGACATTTGCACGACATGTCTTGGAATTTCTCGCTGATCTCCAAGCCCAGCAGACCGAACGAGTAGCCGCTCTGATAGTCTCCCCCTTCCGCCAAAAGCTTTCCGTATTCCGCATAAGCCACCGATGATTCGGGGACATGCCCGTGACGGAGAGACAGGTTGGTCATCTTTGCGAAAATCCAAGAACGGAAGGCCGGCTTGTCAAGGCAGGGGCCTGCACTCAGATTCATCAACAATTGCATCGCGTTTTTTTTTTCAGGGTGTGTCATCTCCTTCGCATCAATGAGGGAAGGGATATCTCTCTGTCCCAAGTGGTCTTCAGCTTGGGTCAACTCCGAATCAATGGCCCTTTTCAATCCCTCTTCGGAAGGCATGCGGACACCTGAACGCGCGAGCGCGGTCCTCCATTTTCGAATGGCTTCTGATGCCAACGTCGTATGAACGTCGCCTGTGTCCAAGGGCCATTCTGGTTCGGAGTCAGATTTGAGCCGGTTTGCGATCACGGTGATAAGGGTTCCTTATTTTGGGCAACCGGGTTCGGATTTGCCAATCCGAACCGGGCGGCACAGGAAACGGACCGCTCCCGCCGGATTGACAAATCCGGCGGCGCTGGCGGCACAGGAAACGGACCGCTCCCGCCGGATTGACAAATCCGGCGGCGCTGGCGGCACAGGAAACGGACCGCTCCCGCCGGATTGACAAATCCGGCGGTGTTGGCGGCACAGGAAACGGACCGCTCCCGCCGGATTGACAAATCCGGCGGTGTTGG
>JAOZRQ010000017.1:0-11913 GCA_029940115.1 Desulfobacterales bacterium | reverse complement strand
CGGTTCACATTCGCCAATCCGAACCGGACATGAGAGGGGCAAATTCAAGCTTCAATCTCCAGACGCCGTTTCAATATCCAAATTGTCAATCATTGTGATGAGTTCCTTTTTGGAAACCTTTGAGAAATCGATCTTCATATCCACCCCTTTTTCCTCATCCTCAATGGTGACGGTCTTATATTTCTCATCTCTCAGCCCCAGTACCTTGTGGGCCAGAATCTGGTGATGAAATCCTTTCAGGTGGAGCTTCTCCGGTGGTTCGCAGATCACTTTGTCCTTGACATAGCTCCATGTTTCATGGCTGATGAACACTTCATCCGCGTCCGCCGCCGTCTCCAGTCTTGATGCGAGGTTCACAGGGGTTCCGATGATGGTGTAATCCATTCTTTCCGATGATCCGAAGTTCCCGACCGTGCAGTATCCGGTGGCGATCCCCATCCGGAAATGCAACGGTTCCTGATATCCGAGATCGTACCACTTTCTTCGCAGATCCTTCATTTTTTCCCGCATTTCTATCGCCATCTTGACACAACCCAGAGCATGCTCCTCATCGGAGGTGAATTCAGGATCGCCGAAAAAGACCATGATCGCATCCCCCATGTATTTGTCAAGCGTCCCCCCCCATTTGATCACGATCTGAGTCATGATCTCAAGATAGGAGTTCAGAAACTCTGACAAGGCTTCGCCTTCCATATGGGAGCTGGTATAGGAAAAATCCTTCAGATCGGAAAAAAAGACCGTCAGCTTCTTCCGCTGGGTCTTTATCTCGACTTTCCCCTTCTCATGGGTGATCTTCTTGAATAGCTGATAGGAGACATACCGCCCCATTCTGTCCAGAATCTCACTCAAATTTCGTTGCTGATTGTCACTGACCCGGGTGACCGTTTTGGTCTGGCGGAGAAGTTTTTTGTAGTTTTTGAAGAGGCCCTTGTATTCTTTCAGAAGGACTTCCAATTGGATATCCTTCTGATGCAATATGGATTCGGCGATGTTCAGGACTTCCTCTTCTTTGGAAAAGATGGAATGGTCTTTTTGCATATTTGCTCCCAAGGTCAGCAAATAATCTTGTCATCCCCGATAAAAGATGCCGGGGACAAGGCTTTGTCATCACTGCAACTGTCTCAGAATTGGCGGTGACGACCGATGTCAGCCAATGGATTTCTGAACCAAGTTGAATGTCACCGATTCCAAGTCCTCTTGGAATTCTTCCCCGAATTCCAGCCCGTCCTCATCATCCTCTTCGTAAATCCAGTTCACCATGATGTTTTTCCCGTCACTTGCGGCCGCATCCAAAACATCACAGAAATCCATTAATATCTTTGAGGAACTGCTGTTGAAATAAATCAGCTCCATATTGACAGTGATCTTTTCATCCCCGGCGTTTTCAAAGTATTCTTCCAGCCATTCGAACACAGGCGCATAAAATATCGAGGTGTTTTCCGGATAAGACTTGCCTCTGATCTCAAGAAGGCTCTTCTCGCGGTCGAAAACAATTTCAGGCGTGTACTTTGTGGCCTCAATGATCAGATTGTTCATTGCTCCCTCCTAAATAACGGTTTTCATCGAAAAAAAAGAGAATTTGTCATTGATTTTCTTGAAATCAAACTCAATGGTCCTGCTGGCCTTTTTGGCCATGTCAATGAACCCGAGTCCGGCTCCCTTGCTTTCCTCGGGCGGCGGTTTCCTGCGTTGCTCCCTGTAATACTCCTTCAGCTGATTTTTGTCCATCTTCTGAAGCTTGACCAGCTTTTTCCGGAGTCCTTCCACTTTGTCATTCTCAACCATGTTTCCACACAGGACAAAGTAGTGATTGCCTTCATAGCCGACTGCGATGATACCCAAGCTTAATGTCTCCTCCTTTTCATCGGAATAGCGCATGATGTTCTGGGCATTTTCCACAACTGTTGAAAAGACCCTGAGCACCGTCGATTTGCTGGTGTCTTCCAGACTCATTTTCTGTTCCAGTGTCGAGCCTATTTCCGCCACCAGATTCTGGGAAATAGGGCCGCTCAAACAGAAAAAGACACCTCGTTTGCTTAGATCTTTCTTGAATTCATAAAGATCTGACAGCATATCTCTCTCCCTGTTTTTTTGTTGGGGATTCCAAACAACTTGAACCTGAACCTGAACTTGAACCTGAACTTGAACCTGAACCTGAACCTGAACTTGCCCGCAAATGAATGTTCACGTTCAAGTTCACGTTCACGTTCGGGTTCATGTTCACGTTCACGTTCAAGTTCACGTTCACGTTCGGGTTCACGTTCACGTTCAAGTTCACGTTCGGTTCACGGACAGGTCTCCCCGAAAAGCGTTATAATCAGCATTTTTGGAAACTCCCGTATAGGAATGAAATTCAAATGACATCACCCCGTGACCATGCCTCTGCCCGGCAGGGCTAAGTGATCGTGACCAAACAATATCCCCAGTACGCTCGGTTCGGATTGACAAATCCGAACCGCCTGCCGGATCCCTTTTATTTCATGGTGCTTTGGTCCGGAATGGAAGTTGTTCGGTCACAGTTCCTAAGGACAGGGCACTTTCTGATTTTTTCAAGGATGCCCTGACATTCAAGACATAAATTACTTGATTTGATTTTTATTTGCAAGAGTTGATTCTGATCATTTGACAAATCCTGATGCGAAAACCAAAAAAGGTTGATTTCAAAAAAATTCTGTTCTATATAAAAGGCAAATATTTGGTAAACCCTAAGTACTTGGCCATATGTTTTCAGGTGTCTGCATATGAGGGACAACTTTCCCATTGTGAGCCGCGGATGGACGCGGACGGCCTGTCTGCCGCGGGCTCATCCGCGTCCATCCGTGTTCATCCGCGGTTTGTGGAAGTTGTCTTCCCAGGAAAAAATCCCGAAAAACCTGATTATAACGCTTTTCGGGGAGCCTGCCCGTGAACGTGAGCGTGCCAGTGAACGTGCCCGTGAACGTGAATGTTCATTTGTGGGCAAGTTCGAGTTCAAGTTCAAGTATAAGTTCACGTTCAAGTTCAAGTTCGAGTTCAAGGCCTCCCTAAATCCGTTATAATCAGCGAAAAACTTTTGGCCGGGTACTTACCTGATCCTCCAGAATGAAAATTTTCGCATCCCTGTTTGGATTAGGCAAAACAGGAAAAAAGGAGAAAGCAGATGAGGACAGATCGTTATCTATGTCGGGAACCCGGTTTTTTTGCCCACATCGGATCAGTTTTTTTTATCATTGCCATACTGGCAGGCTGTCTTCTGACAGCAGGCGTCTCTTATGGTTCTTCACCTCCTGAGGCGGCACACATAAAGACCGCAGGGAATCTGCATGAAAAGCCCGCGGCGGATTCGCCGGTGATGGCCGAACTCCGGGTCGGGGACCAAGTGACCCTCATTCACCGGAATTATGAATGGCACATCATCAAACTTCCAGATGATCGGCTGGGCTGGATCCATCAAAGTCTTTTGGTTGAAAAAAGGGTCATTGCCGCGCAACCTCAATCGGAGGAAAAAGGAACAAAGACCCTTCTCGCTGAGGTCTCTCCTGATGAGAAAACGCTGATGGTGAAAGTTCGGGCCGCCCGCGTCCGGGAAGCGCCATCCCGTGAATCGGACATAAAATTCGGTCTGAGTGGTGGAGACATCGTATCTCTTGTCAAAACAGAGGGGGACTGGTGTTTTGTCAGACTTGAGGACGGCAGGAGCGGCTGGGCCCATGAAAAACTTTTTGACAGCTCATTCTCGCAGGTGACCGATGAAGTGGCAGAGGCTCCCATGGAAATTACGGATATCCGGGTTGATGCGGTCCCCGATGGGAACGAGAAGGTCATTTTTACGCTCAACGGTTTTTATCCTCCTGAAACCTTTGTGCTTGAAGAAGACATTCCCAAGGTGGTCTGTGACTTCTTCAGCGTGACGCTTGGGCCTGACGTAAAAAAACATACGGAGATCAACGGCAGTTTTATTCAGAAGATACGAATCGGCATCCATGGCGGCGCCAAACCCAAGCTTAGAGTTGTCCTGGATCTGATGCCTGATCGGAATTATGAGGTGGAGCAAGTTTTTTTCAAAAAAGAGAATCTCTACACACTGACATTCAAACCGGCAGGAGAGTGACATCCGCACGGGGCTCTGGGTTGACAACCCGGCGGGAGCAACCCCATACGCATCAAGCCAAGACCGTGAGGCCCTGTTTTTGCGGGCATCCCGGAATGGCGGGTCCTGACATCCGGAAACCGCAAGGCCGCTCCGGGCAGGGGTTTGGAAACCGGAAAAGTCCTTGGCTTGATGCGTATGGGGACCAGCCCAAGACCCAGCGATCAGAACCGCTGGGTTATTCGTCATCGTCCCATCATCCCTGATTTGAGAATGGCTGAGGTGTCCACCTCCTCAACGTAATACCATTTTAATGACTTCATCTGATAGAATACGATGATCCGCGACGTCTCCACATCCTCCACCACGCGCTTCACTTCAAGCAACCCCGATTTGCCGTTCTGAATCGCCTTCAGCACCTCTTCGACGTGAAAGAGCTTCAATTGGAGACCTGCGCCGGTATTTTCATCCACGTCAACATCCAGCCGGCTCCTGACGATGATTCGCCCCTTCTCATCCAGAAGGAAGCTTTCGATGATCCCCACCGCGCCCTCACGGGTGAGACTGTCCTCAATGATGTCGCTGAAGGTCACATCCATGCCGAGCACCCCATAAAACCGGTTCTCCCTGTCATGGAGAGAGGTGGCGCATGGCAAGACCAGTCCCAGTCCTTGGATGTCAAGGTAGGGATTTCCCCAGTGAACCCCCTGTTTGTGCGCGCCCAACTCATACCAGGGCCGGACCCTGGGATCATATTCCTCCGAATAGGTCCCTTTTCCCGGATAGGAGTACATGACGCCAACTTCCAAGCCGATGAAGGCCCAGCGAATCGGGATGCCGTGGATCGTGAGCAGACGATAGGCCTCTTCCTCATTGATCGGCGCGAATCCTGGCCGGCTGTCCAAGAGCGTCTGCTGGAAATGGTGCCTGAGCGGAGCCAGCCGTTGCATCAGCGAAGCGACATCCGCCTTCCTGACCCCGGGCGAGGTCTTCACCACCGGGTACGCAATGCTCACCGGTTTCTCGTACAGCTTCGAATATCTGTGATCCGGTGGCGCCTTTTCAGGGATATGGAAGTTTTCGATCCAATAGAAACGCTCCGTGTTCGGCGGGCCGTCTTGGATCAGGTACATGGCACTGTTGGCCAGACCAATGGCGAGATCCTCAAGCCGGAGAAAGTGGCTGTCAATATAGTGGGCTTGGGCCGACACATCGGCCTGCAGATGAGAGAGTTTGTTCTCGCGAATCTGCGCCTCCTTCATGGCCTGCTGCTTCATGACCAGACTGGCGATGGTGGCCCCTGCGGAGAGCAGCAGCATGACAAGCACCAGAATGAGGGTCAGCTGGCGATGCTTCGCCATCCATCTCAACACCTTCCGGAAAAGATTGTCCGGCAGTTCTGAGACTTCATCCCCTCTCAGATAACACCGGATATCTTCGGACATGGTGGTCATGGTGGGATAACGATCATCCGGATCGAATTCGGTGGCTTTGTGGATGATGGCTCTTAGTTCAGGGTCAACTTTCACCTCCGGGGAGACATGGCTCACCTCATTCAGAAACCCCTTCTTTGCCCATTCCAGTTTCTTTTTGCCGTCCCCGACCCGGGCCGGCTTCAGGGTGACAATTTCATACAGGACCGCACCGAGCGAAAAGATGTCACTTGATGTGCTGACGTCCATTCGGCCGATGGCCTGTTCAGGGGACATGTAACTCAGGGTGCCCACCACCCCCTCAGGCTGTGCGCTGGTGATAAGTCCGTTCCCTTCGGATGTCGGCATGGCACCGGTGAATATCTCTGTCCCTTGGGCGGTCATTTCCTCATCTTCGTCCTTGAGCATCTTGGCGATGCCCCAGTCCATGGCATAGACCTCCCCGAAATCTCCGACCATGATGTTGGCCGGTTTGAGGTCCCGATGCACCACCTGCTTGCGATGGGCATAAGTGATCCCGTCGCAGGCTTTGAGAAAATGTTCCAACAGCGTCCGCAGCTCCAGATCCGGCGGGAGTTTGGCTTTGGGATTTTCGACATAGGCGGTTCTGGCCCGGATGAGCAGATCAAACAGGGTCTTGCCTTTCACCAGTTTCATGACAAAAGAGACATTCTTCTCGTCGTTTTCAGGAGGTTTCACCGTGTAAAGTGGCACGATATTGGGATGATCCAACTGGGCAGTGATCTGGGCTTCCCGGATGAAGAAACTCAGTGCCGCGGCTGAGGCCGCCTCTTTTCGCAACACTTTTATGGCGACTTTGCGGAGCAGTTGAGTGTCTCTTGCAAGGAGCACTTCCCCCATCCCCCCCTTGCCAATGGTCCCCATCTCCTCATAGCGTTCCTTGACACGGCCGATATCAAAGACATCTTGGGAAAAATCAACATATGTCAAGGTGTCTCCGCTACTGTACGGGCTGAGAATCCGTCTGCTGCTGCTGTCGTTTTTTTCAGGAGGCGGTGGCGGTGCAGGCGGATGGACGGTGAAAATGTGCTTGCACTTTGAACAGCGGAGCTTGGAGCCTCCCGGTTTGATGAGGTTGTCGTTTACATTAAAAGCGACTTGGCATTTTTCACATTTTACAATCATAATAATGTCCTTGATGAAACGTGATGCGTGAAACGTGATGCGTGATTCATATTTCGCCCACGAATAACGCATCACTTCCTCAATGCCCTGATTTCCATTTTCAACGCTTCAATCTGGGCCCGCAGTTCTTCGAGCTGGGATTGTTGCTCTTTGACCGCTTCCACCAGTATTGGCGTCAGCTTTTCATATGATACGGCTTTATAGCCGTCATCATCGGTCTGAACAAGTTCTGGAATGACTGGCTCGACCTCCTGCGCGATGAGGCCGATTTGTCTTCCTTCAGCAAAGCCCATATCCGGGTATTCGTCCGTTTTCCATTCGTAAGTGATCCCCCTGAGCCGAGATATTTTCTGCAACGGATCATGGATCGGCATGATGTTCCTCTTCCAGCGAATGTCGGAGCTTCCCCATACGCCCGTGGTGTATGCCTCGCCGGCCACATAGAGGCTGTAGCTGCCGATATTCGTCTTGTTGTTGATGCCGAGACTGCCGTTTATTGTCAGAATCTTGTTGTCAAACTCTCCGTAGATGAGCGGATTGTCACCTCCGGAGATGTCAATGTAGAGTCTGTTTGAGCCGGTCTCATTCTGTCCCGCATAATATCCGAGAAAGACATTGTTGGTCCCTGCTGTGTTGTAGCGGCCCGCGTTGTATCCGATGTAAGTGTTTCTGCTGCCTGTGGTGTTGCTGTAGCCGGCATGGTGTCCTATGAAGGTGTTGAGGTTCCCGAGACCAGCGGCGCTGTCCCCTTCATTATGGTTTCCCGCGTAGCATCCCAGGAACGTGTTTCCTGTTCCTTTGTTCTCCGGGCCGGCACCGGGCCCCAGAAATATGTTGTCCCCGTCACTTGCCAACACAGTCTCCCCGCCAATTTTGTATGTGCCGGTCGTGTTGACATCTCCTTCCACATCAAGCTTATGGTTTGGACTGAGTGTGCCAATGCCGATGTTGCCGTTAGTGTAATATGCGTCACTGCCGCTCAGGCTGAATGTCGGTGCCCCGATATCCCCCTTCTCCCCTTTGATCGCCAAGATGTCCCATACATTGGCCGGGGGCGCGTCTGATTCCGAGGAGGTATGGAGCTGGACACAGATATAGCTTGATCCTTCGTGTTGGACCGCATCGTATGTTCTGTATTCTTCCCCTTTTTTCCACGCCTCCCGCCAGAGAATGACATAGGAGGCAGGGTGTTCGGATCGGATGCCCGCCGCCACCTGCAACGCGTGAACCGCCTCTGTCAGACCGATATTTCCGTCACGGTCAATATCCCCAAGAAAACCCGCTTTCACGGAGGTGACAGAGCATAAGGAAAGACCGATGATGACTGCCAATCGTAAAACCGCCCGTTTCATAATTCCCCTTTCTTCTCACTTTGAGGTGTTGCAGGAAAAGTTTGTAGTTCCGCCTTTAGGCGGTGCAGCACCGCCTAAAGGCGGAACTACAAACTTCAAGCAAAATGAAGGATGCCAAATTGAGCATGAGATACTTAATCATCAAGTGTAAAGATTTTGCCAGATTATTTCAACCCAAAAACGGGTATCGACCCGTTTCACAAAAGATTTCCATCCCAGTTCCATCTGCCAGGCCTTTTTTTCAGATCCACCGCTTTCGGCAAGGATTCGGTCAGGTGAACGAAGATGCGGTATCCTGCTTTCAAGAGCCTTTTTTTTTCAGCGGTCATATCCAGTTTCCAGTTCGGCCATATCCAAGTGTCCGATCCGTATCGCCTCATCCATGCCTGTTCCCCCTTGGGACTGGTGAAAGGTCTCTCTGTTCCTGGCATTTCCGGAAGGATGCGGGAGATGCCGAGGGGCCAATGACCTGAAAGGACCATTCCCAAGGGCAAGGGGCTTTGTTTCGGCAATCGCAGATAGTCTCCCCGGCTCAGTTCCGGGCTGACGATGGCACCGGAAAAACCGAAATCCGCGAGGGTGCGGATGGCCAAGGGATTGGCCAGATTGCAAAAGGGACCTGCCCAGAGTGTTGGCCCTCTTTTTCCCCCGGAAGTGAAAAACGCCTGATGCCAAGGGGCGTTCAGCACAAACTGCCGCCCCCCCTTTTTCAGGACAAGGTGAATGACCGCCTTCCACTTTTCCTCATCTTCAGGCCATATCACCGGAGGGAGCCACCACCATACCGATTGAAGATTCCCCGATGGGACTCGAAAATTGTCAGCGGAGAGCCAGATGCCGATCCGGCTGCTGATCTTTCTGCCGGGATTTCTTTTCACATGAAGCTCAAAAGCGTCTGAATGCTTTTCGGTTCTTCCGCGTCTTTGGAAAAGCGTGGCCTGAAAATCAGAGGGCGCGACCTCTCCCACACGATGTTTTGCCCGTTCTGATTCAAGTTCGGACAAGACCTTTTCAAGCGATCCTTCCCGTCTGTCCGTCAGAAAGACCGCTGTGCCTATGGGGGGAGAGACTCGGGAAGATGGGTTCAGATTCAGTCGGCCTTTTGCGGGAACGTGTCTGCCGACCTTCCTGAGCGTGTGCCATGGCTCATCCTCATACCCAATGCGCAACATGTCTCCGGATAAGAGCGCTTCCTTGGGGGCAATGTACGCGCCATCTCCTTTTCGGGAGGGGGTTCCGCGTTTCACCCTTCCGATGAAAAGGCCCGATGCCGTTTGCCTTTCGATGCTCACGGGATGCTGAGGTCTTTGGGGGAGAAAGTGGTAATGGGTTCCGGTCCGTCCCAATGACCTTTCAAGCAGTCCCAGAGCCGTCTTTTTCATCTGGCGATCATTTCCGTGATCTCTCAGGAGTCGGTAAGCGCTGACCGTGTGAAAGACGTAATGGGGCCCTTTTTTGCGGCCTTCGATCTTCCATGCCCGTATCTTGGGAACGGAGAGGAGGAGTTTCACCAGAACATCCAGACTCAGATCTTGGCATGAGAAAAATCTTCCCTTTTGATCCCGGAACCCCGATTGGCGCGACGAGATTTTTTGGGTGTAACGTCTTCGGCAAGGTTGAACACATCTGCCCCGCAGTCCGCTCTTTCCCCCGAAATAACTGCTCCAGTAGCATCTGCCGGAGACATTGTAACAAAGGGCGCCATGGACGAACACTTCCATATCCAGCCCCTCGGGGCAGGCCTGGGCCATGGCCTTCATCTCATCAATGCCGAGTTCCCTAGGGAGGACCACACGGCTGATCTTGGAACCGAGTCGTTGCTGGATCAGCTGCAACGCCATGGGGAAACTGACACCCGCCAAGGTGGACAGATGGATTTCTCCTGAGAAACGGACCTGTTCAGCCAGTTGCAGGAGCGCGAGATCCTGGATGATCAGCGCGTCCGGTTTTACCCACCGGTTCAGCTGGTCCAGGAGCTTTCCCGCCGCATCGGTCTCATCCGGCTTGATGAGGGAATTGAGTGTGACATAAACTTCCGTCCCTCTGTCATGGGCCAGCCGGGTGAGAGAGGCCAGTTCCGCCACAGAGAAGTTTTTCGCCTCCATCCGAGCGGAAAAGCTCTTGAGACCGCAGTAAACCGCATCCGCTCCGGCTGCCAAAGCCGCCAAAAAGGAGTCTCTGTTTCCGGCCGGAGCCAAGATTAAAGGGGGCTTCTGATTTGGCATGGTTCCTCTGGGTTCTGGGTTCAGGGCTCTGGGCTCAGATCACGCATCACGCCTCATGTTTCACGCATCACGCATCACGTTTCACGCATCACGTTATTCACGCATCACGCCTCACGTTTCACGCATCACGCCTCACGTTTCACGCCTCACGTTTCACGCATCAAATCGTATATTTCCGCTTGAGTTCTTTAAATTCTTTTTGCAATCCCCTTACCCGGATCTGGAGTTCTTTGATCGCGGCCCTTGTGGTTGACTCCAGTTGTTCCTTGTGCTCTTTTTCATATTTTTTTTCAAGTCTGCTGATCTCCTCGTCAAGTTCCGCCTCACTCAGACGGGGATAGGTCTGTTCAATGATCGGCATAACTTTTTCCTCAAAGTTCTGCTTCATCTCCTCCAGAACCCATGATTTGATTTCTCCATGGGAAGGAAATTCAAAATCATCAAAACAGAGTTCTCTGCAATGTTCGCTGATTATCAGTTTGGCACATGTCTTTGCAATTCTCTTTAAGGAATGCTCTCCGAAGTATCCGTAGTATGTCACTATCTTCTTTGCCAACTCATCCTCAGCGACATCTCCGTCTTGTTTGGGCTGATTGTCAAACGCATTGTTTTCTGCTGACATTTTTGAATCCGTCCTTAGTATCTGTGACCGAATAATTTCCCGTGCCCGGTGTCGGGCAAGGGCACGGGCAGGGGCACGGGCGTTGGCCCTAAGTTCACACTTATGGTCAGAACTCACATCCGAGTTCAAAAAAGGGCCCATTGAAGGTGACATCCGCTTCCACATCCTCCTCGTCAAAATCAATGCGCTCATATCTGTAACCGCCAGTTGCAAACAGAGGCCCCAGAAAATTGACTTTCAGCCTTCCGATGAGGCTGTATATCTGATTGTCACTGTAAGTGATCCCTCTCAGCTCGGCCTCAGCCGCAAAGGACTCAATGGGCCGGAACTGGGCACCGACATATATCATGGGGATTGGCAGGGTCTCCTGTTTCGACTCTGTCAATCCAGTCTCCTCTTGGCGGATATCTGCCTTGAAATCAACGATCCTCAGATTCAGCCCCAGCTCAATGTTGAATTTCTTCAGCGTGGCCATCTGGAGAAGAGGGATATCATAATATAAGGCGATATCATAATGATGAAAGGTGAGCTTCGAATAAAAATCGGTCTCCCGCCTGAAAGTCACGTCTCCGAATTTGAAATCGGATGATTTTCTGCCTGTGCCTTCAAATTCCATCGGCGTCGCGATCAGATAGATGTTCGGGAGGATCGGCATGTCCAGCTTCACTCTTCCGAACATATGAAATTCGTCATCATATTTCAGGTCATCCTCCAAATCAAGCAGATCTTCTGACTTGTAGGATATGTCCCCTCCAAGCGACTGGCTCCATCCGCCGATCGCGAACTCCACGCCCAAGGCATGAACTTGAGCCGGAAATGCCCACAGAAAACAGAATATAAGGATAAGTACTTGGCCATATATTTTCAGATGTTTGCATATGTGGGTCAGACAACTCTCACAAACCGCGGATGGACGCGGTTCGCAATGTCTTCCCAAGGAAAATCCTGGAAAACTTTTGACCGGGTACTTAAAAGTTGGTATTCGCATCATTTCTCCTTCGCAAAAAGTTTGTGGCAAGAAACCCGGCTTTTTTCCCGAACGGGCAGATTCCCAAACCGTCAGAAA
>JAOZRQ010000016.1:23239-28394 GCA_029940115.1 Desulfobacterales bacterium | reverse complement strand
ACGCATTGTCCCGGAAAGGAGTGGAAAGGGAGTGCTGAAATGAGCCCCCAGGCGATATTTTAGCGTTTCAGCGGGCTAAAATATCGCCTGGGGGGGCTCATTTCAGCACTCCCCTGAGAATTCTCATGGGATGATGCGTTTTTTCCGAGTCCCTTATACTTGTACTTGAACTTGAACTTATACTTGAACTTGAACTTATACTTGAACTTGAACTTACACTTGAACTTGGATTTGCCCGCAACTGAATGTTCACGTTCATGTTCACGGGCACGTTCATGTTCACGTTCACGGGCACGTTCATGTTCACGTTCATGTTCACGTTCACGTTCACGTTCACGGGCAGAGCCTCCCTGAACTTACTGAAAGGTGGAGATGATTTTCCGTGTGGCAAGAACCCGATAGACTTCCCGGACGATTCGCCCCATCATGCTGATGGTCTCCCCTTTTATCTTGACAAAGCAGGGGGTGCCGTGGGGAAGATACTCGGCCGGCCGAGGGATGTCAAAAATGATCGGGAACTGGGGTTCCAGCGGTTGCTTCGACACTTTGGACAGGACGATCGGCCCGCCGGCGATGTCAAATAATGAGTTGTTCGGAAACTCACTCACCGGGAAATCGAGCATCTCCCGGAATTTGGCGGTCATCCGCTCGGTCTCGAGATCCGGAATCACGACCTCCAGACTCGCGATCTCATCTTCCTTCCCCTTCAACTTCCGGTAAATATTTTCGGGCACATATGCCTGAACCTCGAAGAAACGGTTGTCGGCCACCATGCAGGCATAGCCGCCGGACACATAATATCCCTTGTCCAGCTGTTCATTCACATACACCACCCGACCCGAAAGCGGGGAACGGATCTCCAGTTGGTCCAATTGCAGGCGCAATTTCTCCTTCGCGGTCAGCATCTGTCGCCGCTGGGCCAGCAACAGCTTTCTCGATATCCCCCCGCTGGGGACACTCTTGAGGGTCTCCTCACTCTGAAGCAGTTGAAACTGAAGCTGCCCCATGCCATGCGCCATCTGGGCGTTCCTGATTTGCAGCAACAGATCCCCCTCATCCACCCGCATGCCCTCCTCCGGGATGTCGCTGATGATCTGGCCGGCCCCTCGGATGTTCACCTTCGCGACATCTCGGTAGAGAAAGAGTGCGGGGATCATCTCAGATTTCTGCACCGGGACAAAGAGATACGCGCCGATCAGAGCCAAGATCAGGCCCCGAATCAGCAGGTTCCGTCGGGTGCCCCAGTTCTCTCGGCTTTTCAGCAGAAACCCGATCTCCTTGACCACCGGTCCCACCACAAAGACCAGCCCGAGAATGATCATTGACCATATGGCCAGCAGCTCGCTCACCTCCTGATAGATCATGATCTGAATGCCGAAGATGACGACAATCAGATAAAGGGTGCATCCCATTCCGAAGATGGCCATGAAGGGCCCCTTGGGGTGTTCCTCCGGTTTGGGGCCGGTCCAGTCCACCAGCACCTTGCGGACATAATATTTGTACATCTGCGAGGAGCGGGCCCGGAGGCTGCTCATCCCGAGATAGTCCATGAGGACGTAGTAGCCGTCAAATCGCATGAACGGGCTGACATTCACCAGCAGGGTGGAGATGAGGGCCGCGCCCGATGTGTAGAACATGAGGCTGCGCAGGATCCCGTCTGGCAGGATGGACCAGAAGAAGAGCGCGATCATCCCCACATAAATCTCCACGATCACCCCGGCCGCGCCGATCATCAGTCTCGCCTTTTTGGAGGGGAGCTTCCAAGCTTCGGTCGCGTCGGTGTAAAGCATCGGCATGAAGAACATCATGTAAATCCCCATGCGCCGCACAAAGATGCCGTAATGCTTGGCCGCGAACGCGTGCCCGAATTCGTGCATGATCTTCAATCCCAACAGGCAGAGCGAGAAGATCAGCGCGCCCTTGAAGGTGAAGAGATAGCTCACCGTGCTCCAGTAGAGATCAGCCTGCTGAAGTGCGAATATCAGCCCGGTCAGGCCGAGCACCCCGTAAACATACAGAAAGGGTTTGGACCATATCGGGCTGACCCACGGATGGAGAGCGGTGAGAAAGGTGTCTGGACGGGTGATCGGAATCTTGAAGAAATAGATGCTTCTCAGATCACTCAACTTGAAGCCGCCCCCTTTCTTCTCCGCTTTCTCATCCTTCTTTTTCTGGCCCGGCGGCGGCTTTGTCGCGGCCTCTCCGCCTCGGAACCGTTCCAGCCACCACCAGATGTATTTGAAAATGAGCAGGATGAATCCGAAGAATCTTCTGATGATCCCTCTTTTCTCATCTTCATCATCTTCATCTTCATCTTCGGGATCCGGCATGTCATCAAGTTCTGCGCCTTCAGGGAGAATGGCCAGCTTCTCCTTCTGAAGCATCTGGATGAAGGAGAGGGTGTCCTTCACGCTGGGCCGGAAGGAGGTGGTCTTCATGAGCCGATCCACCGCAAGTTTCACGTCCGTTTCCGCGGCGAGGCAGAGGAAGAATTTGGCATCCGGCTCCCCGAGTTCGAAATGCTCGCCTCGGACCGGATCCTCCAGCACATAAGTCGGCTCCCCCATCTCATTGGGCGCGCCCTTGTGGAGGACCAGATCCGGACGGAGGCCCATCCAAGGCGTCTTCAGACCCTTTTCAAGGGCCTCCCGCATCTTCTCCCCCTTTGTCTGGGGGACTTCCATTTTCTTCGGTTGGATCTGGGCTAACTGCATGGTTGCCTCTCGCAAAGTAGCACGATTTTTCAAATCGTGCGTGAACGAATTGCAAATTCGTTCCTCATTCCGGATCATTTGAAGTAGCACGATTTTTCAAATCGTGCGTGAAGGGCGTATTTATAAGTTGGGGGACCCAAGACAGTCTGGAAGCTCATCTTGGAATGGATCCTCAGTCGTCCCTACGGGACTGGACAAATTGTGCATGCCCGACCCCGGCAATGAATTGCCGGGCTATTCTCACAAGTCCCTCCGGGACAATTCCCGACCCCGGCAATGAATTGCCGGGCTATACCTCAACCCCTCTCCCCTTTCATCCGAACCAAGCGCTCGATCTGGGTCAGGGAGACGAGGTGCGCGTAGATCAGCCCCAATGCGCCGCGTTTCCGCAGTTCCAAAAAAGTCTCGTCTGGCAACTCGTTCAGTTGGGTCTCGTTGACCGCGTGGACGCCTTCGATCTTGATCAGGGCCCCATCTGTGTTGGTGAGTTGCATCTTCAATGGCGAGAGGAGTTCGAGCCGGCTCAGTTCTTTGCTGAAATGATGGGTCATCTCGCTGAATCGCTGGAGTTCGATCAGGTAATCCCTGGCCTTGTTGAGGGTGGCTCCCGGCTCTCCTTGGTCATCAAACAGGGGGTCGCCTTCGGTGTCGGATAAGAGTCCGCTCTCGTCATCAATGCAGATCATCAGGTCATTGCTCCCCTCGCTCCTCCCGAGCACAAACGGATAGCGGCGGATGACCGCAGGGATGTAATGGGTGAGCCAGCGGCCGTTTTCGCCCACAAAGAGGTTCTCTCCCTGGGTCAGTCCGAGCAGGGCAAAGGGGTTGAGGGCATCCCCATCCTTGACAAAGACAATCGGATACGCGGATGCGGCTTTGTTGAACTCGGTGGTGAGCAGGGAGACGAGATAGGACCCCGCGGCAAAGTGGTACGACTTCAGCGGCATGATTTTTTTGCCGGCATGACGCTGTTTGGTGACTGGGGTGGTTTTTTTGTACATGAATGTAAATGCTCCTTAATGATGTTGGTTCTGTCATTTGATCCCAGGTGGTGCGGCACCGCCTGAAGGCGGCCTTGAACGTGAACTTATACTTGAACTTGAACGTGAACTTATACTTGAACTTGAACGTGAACTTATACTTGAACTCGAACTTGCCCACAAATGAACATTCAAGTTCACGTTCAAGTTCAAGTTCACGGGCACGTTCACGGGCACGTTCAAGTTCACGTTCAAGTTCACGTTCACGGGCAGGCGGCCTCCCCGAAAAGCGTTATAATCAGCATATTTCATCTGACATCCAGTCCCAGTTGAAAATGATCTTCGAGGCCCACAGCATCCAAGACGGTGGCAACGATTTTGTCAGGATTGTCAACGGTCCTTGAGAAATTGACATATTTTATCTGGTCGTGATCATGTTTTTCAGCTTCACGCGCAAATACTTGGATGCACTCTTTGGAATGGGTGGCCACGAAGGCTTGGCAGTTTGCCTTTTGGGTGGTTTTGAATAGGATGTCCCAAAGTTTCTCGTATTTTGTATGATGAATGCCGTTCTCCACCTCATCAATGAAAAGGCATCCGTCCTGGCATTTCCAGATGGCACACACGATGGCGATGTGACGGTTCAGGCCTCCCCCCATGGAAGATAGCAGGACAGGGATATCTCTGTCTCTCAGTTTCACTTTGAACACACTCTGTTCCTCGGTTGGCCTGACAATCAGGGAGGATATCCGAGAGTCAAACGCTTTCAGGAAATCATTGATCTCCTCCATTCTTCCCATGTCAACAATGTGACCATACATGGCAGAGAGCTCTCTCTCATGCAGGCTCGCACTTGGTATGAATTCTGTGTTCCCATTTGATATGAGATTGTGAGGCATATACCTCTCTTTGTTTTTGATGATCTTGTCGAATTTGGTGTATGATATCCGGTCTGAATGATGATTCACCGTCAGCTCCACAAAGAAATTCTCATCTATCTCCTGTTCGTCGGAAAGGGACATCTGGTCCATCTTCGTTTTCAGAGCCACGGAGATGGTGTTCGTCTTGATCCGCATGCTCTCTTGGCCGTAGGTGAGCAGGTCAAACTCGCTGAATCGGGGGGTATGGGCCTGTCTCCTGTGGATGCTGTCCCTGAGAGCGGTTATCAGCGACAAGGGGGTTTCTGTCTTGGAAATGATTTCCAATGCCTCCAGAAACGCGCTTTTCCCGACATTGTTGTCCCCACCCAGCAAGTTGACCCGCCCGACATGTTCCACTTTCAGAGAGTCAAAACACTTGAAATTTCTTATTTCGACATGATTTATGAATTGTCTGTCTGTCATTTTCATCATCCTTCAGATTTCAGATTTCATTTTGCCTCGGACCCTTTGCTCGCGTCAAGTCCTCGACGCCGGCTCGAACCGCGGATTGCCGCTGATTGTTCGGATTTCGCCGATTCTT
>JAOZRQ010000016.1:19835-23139 GCA_029940115.1 Desulfobacterales bacterium | reverse complement strand
CCGGTTTTGCCTCGGACCCTTTGCTCGCGTCAAGTCCGATTGAATCCCTCGACGCTGGCTCGAACCGCGGATTGCTCGGATTTCGCCGATTCTTCCGGTTTTGCCTCGGACCCTTTGCTCGCGTCAAGTCCGATTGAATCCCTCGACGCCGGCTCGAACCGCGGATTGCCGCTGATTGCTCGGATTTCGCCGATTCTTCCGGTCCGAAGCGAAAACCCGGAAAGAATCAGCGTGATCCGTGCAATCAGTGGCAATCCGCGGTTCAAGCTGGCACCGCGGGAGCTTCATCCGTTCAAATGAAATTCCCCCGGCGAAGGGGTCTTCGCAGGGGGAAGTTTCTGGTCGGGTCCCTTCGGTTCCCGCCCGGGTGGCTCGGATTTTTCAATCCGAGCCGGGAGGTCCCGCCAAGCGGCTCGGATTTTTCAATCCGAGCCGGGCGGGATGGGGCCCTAAGCAGGGAGGCTCCCGCCAAGTGGCTCGGATTTTTCAATCCGAGCCGGGCGGCGGGGAAGGGCCCCGGAGTATCCCGAGCTGGGGAGGGAGGGCTCCCAAGCACGGGAAGGGTTCGGTTAGAAAAGCTGCTGATTATAACGCTTTTTGGGGAGGCCCGGGCCCGAACCGGGCACGTTTACGTTTCAGGTTTACGGGCACGTTCACGGGCACGGGCACGTTTCACGGGCTCCCTTAAATCCGTTATAATCAGGAACTTTTTGGAAAGAAACCAAGCTTTTTGGGAAAGCTTGGTTTCTCTCTCGGTTCTAGGCATTGCGAGGATCGTCCCCCATGGGGGCAGGCTCGTCAACCATGGCCAAGTCGAGCAGGGAGAGGGCTTCAAGCATCTCCGCATCCACGGAGACCTCCTCAACCAGCCCCGCGTCCGCGACCATCACCATCTCGCTCATCTCCATGTCCTCACCATCGGCTGGCAGGAAGTAATCCCCATCCACATCGTCGAGGTACCGGAGGGCATCCCGCAGACCATGATCCAGACTGGCCACGATCTTGATCTCGAAGGTGATGGTGGTGACACCGCCCTCATGATCATCCGCGGTCAGCGAAATGGTATAGAGGGTATCCACAGGGACATTGATCGGCGCGCCAGCGAACCGGCTCGCAGAGGAGGAGAAGTTCAACCATCCGGTGGTGGAGAGATCCGCACCGCCCTCAAGGGTGGCGGTGTACTCCAAAATATCCCCATCTTCATCCGAGAAGATGTCCACCTGGCCCATGTTGGCATTCGCATCCTCAATGTCGTAAAACCAGCCCTGGTTCACCTTGACCTCTTGCTGAGGCACGGTGACCGCCTTGGGTTCGTCGTTCTGATCCTGGATCAGGATGGTGACCACGCCGTTGCCGATCTTTCCGCCGGTGTCCTTCACCTCGACATGGAGGGTGAAGGCTTTGGGCCCAGTCTCGAAGTTCAGGTCGTCGGCGGTCTCAGGGGCAGGGGTGTCCTTACCGGTATCCGAGACCCTGATCTCACCGGTATCCGAGTCAATGGCGAAGTTCCCCGCGCCGTTTCCACCGGTGATCCGGTACTCCAGCGTCGCGGTATCCCCGTCATCAACATCCCAGCCCTTCACGGCCACCAGCTTCGCGTCCACGTCCACGCTCCTGAGCTCATCCGTCGGTTCGGTGGGGACCTCCTCATGCTCCGAAATCGTGAACGTGACATTCGGATCAATGACCGGATCGCCCGCCGCCGGATCGCTCAACACCACATCGTCGGCATCCACCGGCTCGCCGTCCGCATTGATCTTCACAAAATTCGGCGCGTGGTTCACCGCCTGCTCCACCAGCGTGACCTTGAAGGTGGTCTCCGCAAGGGAGTTCAGGTCGGTCTCCGGGATGTCCCGGGCGATCACCTTCACCCAGACCGGGCTGTCATCCATGTCATTCGCCTCGGGAAGCGCGATGAACATGCCGTTCGTTGAGGGGAGCAACCAAGACGGGAGCTTGTCGCTCACCAAGGACCCATCCTCATTCACCCATTGTGCGCTGAAGGTGAGATTGGTCGCGTCGTCATCCGGATCATCAAAGGAGGCCGCGACAGACCATGTGTCCATGTCGCCGATGGACACCTCCCGTTCCGGGATCACCTGGATCACCTCAGGCACCTGGTTCGACTGCACATCCACCGTCACAGTGTAGTCCTCGCTCACCGCGCCCTCACCATCCGCAAGGGTGAAGCGGACCGCCCGATCAAAGTCGAGGGGGCTGATGGTGTTGGTGTTCTCGAACGCGATGCTCTGCACCAGCACACCGACTGATTCCGTACCAGCCTGTGCGGTGTTGAGATCGACCGTGAGCTTGTCGCCGTCGTTGTTCAGATCATAGGTGCCGATCTTGTTCGCCTGATAGTAAACATCGTTGCCCACCAGGGTGATGCCTGCATCCAAGGTATGGAATCCGAGGGTGTCCGGCACGGCGTCATTTGTGATCTCAACGGTCAGCTTGCCGCCATTGAGGTCCGCGCTGTCCAGATCGAATACCACCGCAGGCGTGCCCTGATCCAACGCCATCATGCCGCCGTTCTTCGGGTACACCAAGGTGTCGCCGGCCAAGTTCTCGATCTCCGGGGCATCGTTCTTCCCTTCCACCACCACGGTCACCTCATACCAACGGCTGGTCTCTTCGGTGATCCATTCCTGGTCGGGTGCGCGGTTGTCCCCATCCATCATCTTGAACCGGATGGTCCGCTCGCCTTCATCAGGATTGACGGTATCCACGTTCTCATAAGTGATGCTCTGAATCAGGGCAGAGATCGCTTCCGAATCCGCGGTGTCAAAGAAATCAAAAGAAAGTCCGGGGCCGGAGGCATCATCATATCCTTCCAGCTTTTCACCCACACCGTTCTCCAGGTAGGCCATGCCGATGGTGGTCCCGTCATACAGAACCGATGAAACCCCGATATCCAAGAAAGTGGCGTTCCCCAGGGTGATTTTTCCCGCCTCGGTCTGGATGCCGAGCCTGTCGTCATAGATGACTTTGTCATCATCCAGATCAGCACCGGCGAAGTCAATCACCAGCCATCCATTCTCGAAGTTGACGGTGTCCACATCTCGCAACATCGCGTCCCCGTCCGGATCAAGCACCACAGGCGCAGACCCTTCGAGATAGGCGAGGGTTGGACCTTCGAGATTGAGAATCTCCGGCGCGTCATTCACACCGCGTACCTCCACCGTCGCGTCCACCGCATTGCTCGACGCGCCGCCGTCATCCCACAGGACGAAGCGGAGGGTCCGCTCCCCTTCGGTCGGGTTGTCCGAGTCGGTGTTGTTGTAGGTGATGTTCTGGATCAGGG
>JAOZRQ010000016.1:13325-19735 GCA_029940115.1 Desulfobacterales bacterium | reverse complement strand
GTAGGTGATGTTCTGGATCAGGGCCGAGACCGCGTCCCAGTTGGCATTGCCCGTAGCGGAAGCCAAGTCCACCGTCAGCGTGTGATCATCCGCGTTATAGGCGGCGGCACCGATGTCCTTGCCCTCGAACTGAACAACCCCGCCGTTGTAGCCGATCATGCCGATGGATTCACCCTCATTTCTGATGGAGAGCTCATCCTCAGTCGTGTCATTCGGATCAAAGCCACTCATGATCTGAACGGTGAGGGTTCCGCCGTCAAAATCGCTGGTGTCCGCATCCTCCACAAACGCGTCGGGCTTCCGGTCGAGCATCATCGCGCCGCCAGTCGCCTCGACGTATGTCACAGTGTCCCCGTGGAGGTTGGAGATCTCCGGCGCGGAGTTGACTGCTTCCACCGTCAGGGTAAGATCACCGCTCACGCCGTAAGAGCCGTCCCCGTCCCACAGGGTGTAACGGATCGTGCGAGGTGCATCATCCCAAGGATCATTCTCGTTGAGGTTCTCATACGTCACGTTCTGGATCAGGGCTGATATGGCCGCGGTGTCCGCGTCCTCGTCGAAGTTGACCACCTTCAGCAACCCGTTTTCCGGGTTGTACGAGTATGTGGCGAACTGCTCCCCACCGTAGGTCAGGAAGGAGTTGCTGATCACGCCGATCTGACCCGCTTCGGCACCCTCGTTCCGGATGCTCAACAGATCGTCAGACACAAAAGCGGCATCCTTGTCACCGAGGAACTGAACATAGAGCCGGCCCCCGTCAAAGTCGGAGCTGTCGAGGTCGGTCACATAATTGTCAGACCCCGCGTCGAGGAGCAGCACCCCGTCCCCTTCCCTGTATTCGGCAGTGTCATCCATATGATGGAATACCGGCCCGTCATTGATCCCGACCACGCCCACCTTCACATCCTGGTAATTGCTCGACGCACCGAGAACCGGATCCGGCCCGGACCCGCCATCCCACAGCACGAAGCGGACTGTACGCTCCCCTTCGGTCAGGTTGTTGGACTCGGTGTTCTTGTACGCGATCTGCTGGATCAGATCATCCACAGTGTCGGTTGTCGCGTTCGTGGTAAATTCCACATCGAGAAGACCAATGGACTTGTTCCAAGTGGCTGTGCCGATGTCATTGACGCCATACTTGACGACATCACCTGACACCTCGGACCATGTAAGATTTGCACTGTCGGAGATGCCGAGCACATCCTGATCCGGCTCATACTCATCAACGAACTGAACGTACAGATGGCCGCCGTCGAAGTCGGCACTGTCGCGGTCGGTCACCACGGCCCTGTCTGCCACATTCTCCCATGTATCAAGCAAGACCCAGTCTGCGTCCGGGTTCTCCAGATAGGAGACCGTGTCGCCGTGAAGGTTCTCAATCATCGGACCGGAGTTCACGCCGACCACGCCGACCGACATCTGGTACCAGGCGCTTTCGGAGTTCACAGCCTCACCGTCAGAGAGCATGAAGCGCACCGTGCGGGTTCCCTCAGTCGGAACAACGGTCTCCGCGTTCGAGTAGGTGATGTTCCGGATCAGCGCGGAGACGCTCTCTGTATCCGCATTCTGATTCAGCGTCACGGTGAGCAGGCCCGATGTGTTTCCTGAACCATCAAAATTGGCCACACCAATCTGCTCGTCTCCGTAGAATACCGCACCATTGCCGATATGGCTGATCTCTCCGGCGAGCGTCCCCTCGTCATGGACACTCAGCATATCCTCGTTCGTCGTATCACCACCAGTACCCGTACCATTAACACCAAAGACCTCAACCGTCAGCTTGCCGCCGTCGAACGCGGTGTTGTCCACGTCCGTTGCCAGCCAGTCGCCGTTCTCATCCAAGACCACCGGCTCGCTGCGCTCCTTATAGGTCACGCTGTCGCCCGCGATGTTCTGGAGAGCAGGCGCATCGTTCACGCCAGAGACCGTGATGGTGGCATAGACCGCGTCGCTGGTCGCATCGTCGCCATCGGAGAGGGTGAACTCAATGTTGCGATCCCCCTCGGTCGGCATGTCGGTGTCGGTGTTCTGGTAGGTGACCGCCTGGATCAGGTTGCTCACGCCCATTGTCTCCGCGTACTTGGTCAGTTCCACATCCAGCAACCCCTCGCCGGCCTCGAAGCTTACGGTGCCGATCAGGGACCCCTCATAAATGACTTGGTCGCCATTGAGGGTGATATCGGCATCATCTGTGGCCACGCCGAGTACGTCCTCATCCGGGTCCGGGTTGGTGATCTGAACCAACAGATGCCCGCCCTCAAAGTCGGCGCTGTCGCCGTCGGATACGGTGGCAACTGTAGGAGTGATGTCAATGTTGATCGGAGCCCCGCCTTCGACAAAGATCAGGGTGTCCTGCACATCATGGATCACCGGCGCATCATTCACCGTCTCCACCAGCACCTTCATGTCGGCAAGGCTACTGCTCACACCGCCATCATCTGCCAGCACAAACTGGACGATCCGGTCGTCGGTGCTCAAATCGCTCTCGCCGTTGTAGTAGGTGATGTTCTGGATCAGCGCGGAGACCGCCTCATCGGTCGCGTCCGTGTTAAAGGTGATGGTCAGGTTTCCTGTGCCGGCTCCGTTGACGGCTACACTGGTGATTTGGTTCCCGCCGTACCAGACATTGCTCGCCGTGTCGAACTTGACCTGATCCCACTCGTCGCCTTGGTTGCGGATGCTCAACTCGTCTCCGGTCGTGGCATTGGCGATGGTAATCGTCAAGTTGCCGGGCGTGTTGTAATTGTCATCATCCACATCCCGCACCCACGCGGCATCGTCCATGTCGAGGGTGATGGTTCCGCCATCCTCGGTGAAGGTCGCGACATCGGTGTCGAGGTTGAAGATCTCGGGCGCATCGTTCACCTTGCCGACGGTCACCCCGGCCAAGGTCGTATTGCTCGCCTCGCTCCCGCCATCTCCGTCATAGAGGGTGAACTCGATCGAGCGGACACCTGTGGTTGGATCATCCGAGTCGGTGTTCGTGTAGGTGATGTTCTGGATCAGCGCGGACACGGTCGAAGTGTTCGCATACTCAGTGAGCGCGATGCTCAACTTGCCGGTGTCGCTGTCGTAGGAGAACTGGCCGATCTCTGAGCTGCCAGAGTAAACATTGTTGCCGATCACCTCGATGAGTCCCGGCGCGCTACTATCACCGTGAGCCCATGCCGACGTGCCAACGTCGGGATTCACACTGTCGTTCTCGTAATACGGCTGCTCCTGATCCCCGAATTCGGCAATCCCGAGCCTATCTTCATCAGCTTTGTACAGCCCAGTGGCGATCTGCACTTCAAGCCGGCCGCCGTCGAAGTTGGTGCTGTCCGCATCAACCACAGACCCATTGGTGGCAACCAGCAGGATGGCTCCGGAATCGTTTTCATAGTAGAGCTGACTCGTCCCGCCGGTGATGACCGGCGCATCGTTCACGCCCTCGACCTTCACCGTCATGTCATACAACGCACTGGTGGAGACGCCGCCATGCTCGTTCCCGTCGCCGTCGTCCATTGAGAAGCGGACCTGGCGGTCGCCTTCGGTGGGGGCGTTGGAGTCGAGGTTGGCGTAGGCAAGGCTTCGGAGGAGCGCGGTCAAATCTGCCTCACTCGGCGCGTTTGCGCTGCTCGTGAAGCTCACATCGAGACGGCCGTCCTCGGCATCCCAAGAAACCGTACCGTACTCAACACTATTGTATTTAAAACTGGCGGTATAATCGCCGTCCGCAAATCCTGAAGGTCCTACATTATCAAATTCAACATTATTAGCATAACCCGCCGGCTGAGTCGGCTGAAACACACCCAGCACATCCTCATCAGCGTCCCCGCCGGAGATGATCTGAACGGTCAGATGGCCGCCGCTGAAGTTGTCACTATAAGCGCCGCCTGCTCCGACCTCAACGTCCGTCACCGTGGCGTTCTGATTCGGATCAAGCAACTTATAGCCAGCGTCAGTCGCATTGGCCACTTCACTGAACATCGCCACATCACTCGCGATGTCATTGATCACCGGCGCATCGTTCACGTTGGAGACAAAGACCGTGACGTCCCCGCTTTCGGCAGAATCGCCGTCTCCGTCTTCCATCATGAAGCGGATGGTGCGTGCGCCTTCGGTCGGTGCATCGCTGGTGTTCTCGTACGTGATGTTCTGAATCAGCGCGGAGACTGCTTCGGTCGTCGCATCCTCATCCAGCGCGATCTTCAGCTCCCCCATCTCATTAGGCGAACCGGTTCCGAACTCTTGGCCCTGGTAGAAGACGTTGTAGCCGTCGTAGCCGATCTGTTCTGCGCCCATGCCCTCATCCTGAATGCCAAGGACATCTTGGCCGCCCTTCTGGAATCCGGCGGCTATCCACGCCTTGAACAGGCCGCCGTCGAAATTCAGGCTGTCAATGTCGGTGATGAAGGCCGGGTTGGCAGCAGTTGAACCGATATCGGACTCGGGATCCATCACCCTGCCGACCTGCTGATCCAGCACCACCGGGGCATCTCCTTCCCAATACGGGGCACTGTCGTTGTTAATGTCGTGGAACTGGGGCCCGTCGTTCTCCCGCTGGATCGTAATGGTCACGTCCTCATAGTTGCTTGAGAAGCCTTTGTCTCCAGCCGCGTCATCATCCCCGTCCCACAGCAGGAACCGGGCGGTGCGCTCGGTGTCGTCTGACGGGTTCAGGGTGTCGAGGTTGAAGTAGCCGATGGCCCGCATCAGGTGCTCGACGTTGAGCTCGCTCACCGGGTTGCCGTTGGAGTTGGTCAACTCCACATCAAGGGTGCTGCTGTTCTGGTTCCAGGTGTATGCCCCGATCTGAGAGCCCCCATCAGCGACGATGCCGCTGTAGCTGACCGGTGTCTCGCCGTAGCCGGCGTCTCCGCTGCTCGAGAAGGTGATGTTTCCGACGTTCGAGAAGCCGAGCACATCCTCTTCCACGTCCGCGCCGAGGAGCTGAACCGTGAGCCTGCCGTCGGTGAAGTCGGTGTTGTCGTCCGTGACTGTTGCGGCAGCGGGGTCATTGTCCAAGTCAAGCAGCACCATGGTGTCGCTCGCCGGGTCGTCCCCTTCATTGAAGGTGAAGGCACGGGCGATGTTGCTGATCACCGGCGCGTCGTTCAGGCCCTCCACCATGATCGCAGTGGAGACCACCTCTGAGTTAGCTGCATCCGTGGGTTCCCATTCATTGGGGACACCATTTTGTTTGTTGGCATCACCCGCGTCGGTCAGGGTGAAGCGGACCGTGCGGATTCCCTCGTGGACCTCATCGGAGCCATTGTTGTAAGTCACACTCTGAATCACCGCTGAGACTGCCTCGTCATTTGCCTTGCCTTCGTCAAAGGTGATGGTAAAGCTCGTGTCGCCCAGATCGCCAGGATTAACTACTCCGATCCTCTGCCCGCCGTAGGAGATGAGGTTGCCCCCACTCCCATCAGGCATATTGCCGACCTGTCCCAGAGCCATGCCGAGATGCCGGATGTTCAGTGTATCCTCCACCAATCCGGTTCCCGTGCTTGATACCACTTCAACGTAGAGCGAGCTGAAGTATTCGCTGTCCACATCGTCAACCTGGGCCATCTGGCCGTCGTTCACGAACACGCCGACGGTGGTGTCCTCCCCTGAGGCATATTCTTGGAAGGTGGTGACAGGAATCGCACGCGCCAAGTTGCCGATCACGGGGATGTCATTGATCGCAGAAACGGTCACCGCTGTGGAGTTATACGCAGGCGATGAATCCCCCTGATCATCCCACATCTGGAAGCGAATGCTACGGATTCCCTCTGTGGGGTCATCTGAGTCCAAGTTGTCATAAGCGATGCTTCGGACCAGGGCGGAGACACCTGCCGTGCCAACTGCCGCGTCTCCGGACAACTCAATCTTCAATTGTCCCCCGATCTCATCCCAAGTGAATGTCCCGAGATCAGAGCCATCGTACTTGACCGCGTTGCCTTCCAACCAGAGGTTGTTCAGGTCGCTCGCCTCATCCGGAATGAGCAGGCTGTCCTCACCCGCCTCATACCCGGCGGTGATGGTCACTTCAAGCCGGCCGCCGACAAACGTCGTGCTGTCCGCATCGCTCACCACCGCATCTGTGCCGGTGTCAAGGAGTGTCGGCATTGCACCATCGGTGTCGCCGCTTAACGGCTCCGTCCATTCGACATTGTGGCCGATGTTATTGATGGCCGGGCCGTCGTTCAGGCCGCCGACGTCAATGAACGTCTCGATGAATCCAGCCGAGTCTTGGCCGCCGAAGTCCGTGCCGTCGCCGTCCACGAGGGACCAACGCACGGTACGCAGGCCGTCGGTGGGATTGGCGCTGGTGTTGTTATAGACGATGCTTCGGAGCAGGAGGGAGATGTTGTCCTCAGTCATTGGTGCAGCGCCGCTTGAGAGAATCTCAAATTGCAACTGACCTGCCGACTGATTCCAAG
>JAOZRQ010000016.1:0-13225 GCA_029940115.1 Desulfobacterales bacterium | reverse complement strand
TCGCTTTCGAGGCTCTGGAACTCAGGCGCGTCGTTCACGCCGGAGACTTGGAGCGTCATGCCGGAGAAGACCACCGTGGTGCCGCCATCTCCGTCGAACGCCATGTTCCCGGTGTCACTGCCGTCCCCATCCGAGAAGGTGAAGCGAATCGAGCGCATCCCCTCGGTCGGGTTGTCGGTGTTGGTGTTGGCGTAGGTGACGTTCCTGAGCACCTGGGAGACCGCCGCGGTGTTGGAGACCGCTGGGTCATCGCTGTTGATGGTCAGCGTCAGCTTTCCATTATCCGTGTCATACGAGGTCGTGCCGAGTTGAGCGCCGTTGTAAAGCACGATATCATCGAGCAACGTGATGCCGCCGCCATCTGAGATCGCGAGAACATCTTCAGCCCCAACATGTGTGCTACCGCCGACACCACCCGTCTCGAACTCAATCGTGAGCGCGCCGCCGTCGAAGTTGTCGTACGGTGCCCAAGAGATGTCCGAGTCGAGCACCTCCGCGCCGGTCTGGAGGATCACCGTGTATCCGTCACTTTCGAGATAGACTTGGCTGTCGGCCAAGCCGGCATAGTCTGTTAGTGAGCGGTTGTCCGTCTCCCAACTGTGGAACTCCGGCGCGTCGTTCACGCCGACCACGTTCACCGTCGCGAAGACCGTCTCACTGCTTCCGCCATCCCCATCATCCAGCGCAAACCGCACGGTGCGGTTGCCCGGCTCGGGGTTGTAGGTGTTGGTGTTGGAGTACTGGATGCTCTGGAGTATCGCTGACACATGGTCGTTATACGCATTGCTGTCCAAGTCAATCGTGAGCTTGCTCTCCGCGGCGGTCCACGTGGCTGTTCCGATTTCACTGACACCATAGGTGATGGCTCCGGTATAGTCGCCTCCGGCTGCCATGTCGGAGTCTTCGGCAAAAGCAATGCCATTCGCGTCAGCAATCGTCAGCCAATCCTCACCGGTCGCGTTGCCCGTGCCGTCGGTCTGTCCCACCGTGATCGTCAGCGATCCGCCGGAATAGTCCATCTCATCCACGTCAATGGCCTGTGCCGCGGCCAGCGCATCAATGTCTATGGCATCATCCGAGAAGTTAACCGCCTCTTGGAAGGTGACCGAGTCTTGGATGTTCACGATCTCAGGCGCATCGTTCACGCCGGAGACAAAGACCGACATCTTGTAGGAGTCTCCGTTGGCATTGCCGGCGGTGTCAAAGAACCCGTCGGTGGGCGCAAATCCGCCATCCCCGTCAGACAGGGTGAAGCGGATCGTGCGGATCCCCTCAAGCGGATCCCCGGTGTTGAGGTTCTCATAGGTGACCGCGTTCAACAAGGCTGCGACGCTCGTCTGATCGGCATCTTCGTCCAAGGTGATGTCGAGCACACCAGTGGCCGCGTTGAAGCCCGGGGTCGTTCCGATGACCGTGCCCTGGTAAGCGACTGTGCCGGTGTCCGCATCATAGTCAATATTCGCGGTGTCGCTGATTCCGATCCGGTCCTCATCGGCTTGGTACCCGATGGTTTCCGTGCCGGTGTCAATCCTGAATTTCAGATGCCCGTCCGCGAAGTCGAGGCTGTCGAAATCGGTGACATCCGCGGTGGTTCCGCCAGTGAGAAGGGCCGGACCCATCTCTTCCACGGCCGTGATGAGGTGGTCGTGAAGCCCGCCGATCTCCGGCGGATAAGTCTCATCATTCTGGGTCACATTTACGGTCACAAAATAATCCAAGCTGGAGCCGTTGTCCGGCGCGACGGTGTCCTCACCGTCGTAGAGCTGGAAGCGGACCGTGCGCTCCCCTTCCACCGCCATGCCGGTGGAGAGATCGTTCACATACGCGATGTGGCGGAGCAGGATGTTGACGGCTGTCTCTCCCACGCCAGCGGCAAAGTCCAATGTCAAGGTGCCTTTATCCGAATCCCAAACCGGCGGATGAGCGTCCAACACCGTGGCGCCGTTGATCTTGCCATCTGCGGTGACGCTGTATCCGTCCGAATAGGTGGTGATGGTCAGGCGATCCTGATTCGCTTGATACGTTTCGCTGTCAATCTGAACCGTCAGAACGGCGCCTGCGAAATCGGTGGTGTCCGGGTCATAGATGAACGCGTCCGTGCCGTAGTCAAGCAGAACCGCTGACCCGTCGTCGTTCACGCCGACATCGGTCGGCTGCCAGGCAACCTCTGTGCCAGGGCCGCCGTTCACGCCGTCCTCCGGATATTCCACCCGGCCGCCCAAGTTGTTGATCGCTGGCGGCTCGTTGATCTCGGCCACATTCACCGTCACGGAGGAGATGGCGCTCGACGCGCCGAACACAGTCTCATCGTCGGCCCCGTCAAACAGGGTGAATTGAACCGTACGGGCATCCTCGGTCGGGTCATCATTGTTCGTGTTCTCGTAGG
This sequence comes from Desulfobacterales bacterium, assembly GCA_029940115.1. Lineage (GTDB taxonomy): Bacteria > Desulfobacterota > Desulfobacteria > Desulfobacterales > 4be13 > JAOZRQ01. Next base: position 10,839 of record JAOZRQ010000016.1, on the reverse strand, counting down.
TGATCTGCTGGATCAACGCGGTGACCGACTCGGTGTTCGCATCCGCGTCAAGGGTGATGTCGAGCCGGCCTGTGCTCGTGTCCGGCATGGAGTATTCGACCTTGCCGATCTCGAGATTGCCGTATCTGACCGAATCGCCCACGAGGCCGATCTGGCCGGTGTTGAGTCCCTCATGGCTGACATTCAGCACATCATCCGACGTATGGAATCCGCTGGTGATCTCCACCCGGAGAAGCCCGCCGTCGAAGTTGGGGCTGTCCGTGTCGGTGACCCACGCGGCCTCCGTGCCCGCGTCCAAAAGTACTGCGCCCCCGCCGATCACGTTGCCGTCGGAGTCGGTATGTTGCTCGGTGTAGTTCACCACATCACCCGAGATCCCGTGGATCTCCGGCACGCTGTTCGTCGCACTCACGTTCACCGTCATGGTGTAAGCCGGGCTTTGCTGGAGATCGCCGTCATCCAGCTTGAACTCGATGGACCGCGCGCCGGCTGTCGGGTTGACGGTGTTGATGTTATCGTAGGTGATCGCCTTGATCAGCGCGGTCACCGACTCGGTGTCCGCCCCTTCATACAGGGTGATGTTCATGGTGCCGGTGCCCGCATCGAACGTGCCCGCACCGATCTGCTCCTGGTCGCTGCCATAAGTGATGATGTTCCCATACACGCCAATTTCGCCGGCACCTGAACCCACATGGCTGATGTCGAGCATATCCTCGCCATTCTGGTACCCGTCAACAAACTTCACCGACAGGACCCCGCCGTCGAAATCGTCGCTGTCAATATCCGTCACTTGTGCGTTCGCGTCCACGTCTATCGGCAACGGCCCGGCACCCTCGACGTAGGGCATGGTGTCCCCTTGGATATTGCTGATCTGGGGCGGGTCGTTCACATCCTGGACCGTCACGAACACGTCATTGGCCAAGCTTGATTCCTGGCCGTCGCCATCGTAGAGATGGAAGCGGACCGTGCGCTGGTACTCGTCCGGGTTCAGGGAGTTGCCGCTGTAGAAGGTGATGTTCTGGATCAGCGCGGAGACTGCGTCCTTGTCCGCGTCCTCGTCGGTGAATTCAATGGTCATCGTCTGGCTGTTGTTCGTAAACGAGACATCGCCAAACAACTCGCCGTTGTAAGCCACCGAGGCGTTATCGTAGAACCCGATGCCCCCCGGGCCCTGATGTCGGATGCTCAGGTAATCCTCGGTGGTTCCGCCGATGATCTCCACCACGAGCTGGCCGCCGGAGAAGTCATCGCTGTCCACATCCGTGACCAGTGCGTCTTCGCCTGCGTCAAGGATCGCCGCACCTTGGGTGCTGCCGTCGTTCTCATAGAAGACCACCACGTCGTCATGCAGGTTCGCGATCACCGGCGCGTCGTTCACGCCGGAGACGTTCACCGTCACGGACGCGATGTTGCTCATGCCGCCGTTCACGCCGCCGTCGCCATCCCCCATGGAGAAGCGGACGGTCCGCTGGTCAGAGGTCGGCTGTTCCCCATCGGTGTTCTCGTAGGTGACATGCCGGAGCAGCTCGCTGACATTCTCGGTGTTGGCATTGGCCGTGAGGTTGATGTCGAGCCGGCCTTCGGCCTCGTTGAACGTGGCATACCCGATGGTGACCGTGCCGCCGTACTTGACCGCGTCGCCGTCGCCCCCCGCGTAGCTGATCAGGCCGCCGGTGGAGATGCCGAGCACGTCCTCGGCCGCTTTGTGGCCGTCAATCTGCACCCGGATCCAGCCGGTGTCGAAGTTGTCGCTGTCCACATCCGAGACCGCGGCGTTGGTGGTGGGGTCGAGCAGGACCACGCCATCGCCCTCAAGATAGGTGATGGTGTCATCACCGATGTTGGTGATCTCTGGCGGATTGTTCGCCGGTTGCACCGTGAGGGTCATCTCATAGTCGGGGCTGAGGCTGTTGGCCGCGTCCTTTCCGTCATCCAGGGTGAACCGGATGGTCCGGTCCCCAGCGGTGGGATCCCCCAAGGTGGCCGTGGTGTCATACGAGATGCTCTGGATCAGTGCGGAGACTTCGGATGCGTCTGCATTGGTCAAGGTGACATCGAGCAGGCCCGCGCTCTCGTCAAACTCGGCCGTACCGATGGCTTTGGAACCGCCATAGGTCACATTCCCGCCATCGGTTCCCGTCCAAGAGATATCCCCTGTGGTTGAGATCGTGAGCAGATCCTCGGCGGTGAAGCCGTCAATCGCCACCAACAGATGGCCCGCGGTGAAGGCTTCGCCGTCCGCGTCGGTGACCACCGCGTTTATCGCGTCATCGAGAAGCACGCCATCGGTATGCACCCCTTCGACGAAGATCGCGGTGTCATTCTCGATCCCCGCGATCATCGGCTGGTCATTCACACCCTGGACCGTCACGGTGAACTCGTTGGCACCCACCGTCGGGGTGGTGCCGTCGTCTCCGTCAGTCAAGGTGACACGAACCGTGCGTACGCCCTCCTCAGGCGCCGCGGTGTCAGTATTCGCATAGGTCAGGTTTTGAAGGACCGCGGTGATCGCGGTCGGGGTCGCGTCCTCATCAAGGGCGATGTCGAACACCCACGGATCCGCACTCTCGTTGGACCCGATCTGCTCATTGTTGAACAGCAACGCGCCGCTCACATAGTTCACGCCCATGTCGTTCGCGAACCCGATCACATCCTCAGTCGTGTCCGCACCGATGATCTCGATCTGGAGCCGGCCCCCGTCAAAATCGCCGCTGTCCATGTCCTGTGCAAAGACCGCGTCCGGCTGATCCAAGCGTACCGCGCCGGCATCCTCCATGTAGGTCAGGGTGTCGGCCGCGTCGATGTTGTAAATGACCGGATCATTGTTGGGCGATTCCACCTCAATGGTCACATCATACTGGGGGCTGATGTCCTCGCCGTCGGTGAGCACGAAGCGGAGGGTGCGCTCGCCCGCGGTCGGGTCATAAGAATCCACGTTGTTGTAGGTGATGGCCTGGATCAGTTCGGAGACCGTCTCGGTGTTCACAGCCGGATGGTCGGCCAACTGAATGTCCATCAGCGGGGAACCCGGGGTGTAGGTGGCCTCACCGATCTGGGTCCCATCATACAGGACGTACTGGTCATTGAAGAACTGGAGTTTCCCGGCAGCGGCGATGCCGAGCCGGTCCTCATCCGCGACATTCCCGAGGATCTCCACCGTGAGCCTGCCGCCCGCGAGGCTGTCCTCCGCGTCCTCGATCAAGGCCGGGGTGGTTTGGTCCACCACGCGACCCCCCTCGGTCTCGTTGTAGAGCAGGAAGTCGCCCCCGAGGTGGTGGATCACGGGCGCGTCGTTCACATCGCCCACGCGTACGAGCACATCCTTGAACTCGCTGGAGTCGCCGCCGTCGGGATTGACTGTGTCCGGGGACTCCCAGTAATCCTCCCAGAGCTGGAAGTGGACCACGCGGTCCCCCTCAGTGGGATTCAGCGTATCCAAGTTCTCGTAGGTGATGTTCTGAACCAGCGCGGAGACCGAGTCTTTGTCCGCCTGGTCCGTGAAATCAATCTCGAGCATGCCGGATCCGGAGTCAAAGTCACCCTTGCCGATCATGGTGGATCCGTAGGAGACGACCCACACATCGTCAACCTGTTTATAGCCGATCTCTCCCTCATCAAACCCTTGGTGCCGAATAGAGAGCACGTCCTCGGCTTGATGGAAATCAGCGCCTTCAAAAGAGACCTCGAGGCGGCCGAGAGGGAGGGCATCGCTGTCCACATCCACCACACTCGCGGCCACCGGGACCTGGTCCAAGATGACTGCGCCGTCGCCCTCGTCGTAGGTCACGCTGTCCGGCTGAAGATTCATGATCTCGGGCGCGTCGTTCACCCCTTCCACCATGAAGCTCATATCTTCAAACGCGGACCCGGAGTTCTGGTCATCCCAGACCTTGAAGCGGACCGTGCGATACCCGTCCTCGGGGTCGTTCGGGTCGGTGTTCTGGTAAACCACGTTCTGGATCAGCTTGGAGACCGCGGTCTCATCCGCGTTGTCGTTCAGGTCAATCTGGAGCAGGCCACTGTCCGCCGAGTATTCTGCAATGCCGATGGTCTTGAAGCTGTAGGTGATGTTGTTTCCGTCGAACGCGATCCGGTCGGGGCCAAAGCCCGGCTCGTTCTGGACCGTGAGCACATCCTGATCATCGGCCAAGCCCCCAACGATCTGGACCGTGAGGCGGTCGAACTTGTCGCTGTCAATGTCGGTCACATACGCGTCATCGTCGAGCCGCATCTTCGATTCAACATCGTTTTCATAATAGGTGGGACCCGCCTCGTCCAAGTCATGGATCACCGGCGCGTCGTTTCTGAGGCCGACCGTGACGGACATATGAGAGGAGAGGCTGGTGCCGTTCTCGCCGGCGCCGTCATACAGGGTGAATTCGACCGTGCGGGTGCCCGGGGTGGGGCTCAGGGTCTCGCCGTTGGAATAGGTGATGCTCCGCATCAGCGCGGAGACCGCGTCCTCATTCGCGCTATTGTTGAGGGTGATCTCCAAGGTGCTTGAGCCGTAGTTGTCGCTGTCCACGATGGTGCCGATGGGACTCCCCTTGTAAGTAAGGTTGCCCGGCAGTTCAACACCGATGCTGTTCGCACCATCCATGATTCTCAACTCATCCTCAGTCGAGTCTCCGCCGGAGATGATCTCGACAGTCAGGGTGCCGCCGTCAAAGTTGACGGTGTCCACATCATGAATCCCGGCGTCCTGATCCGGATCAAGGATCACGGGCGGATCCGCCTCGCCATAAAATACCGCGCCGCCTTCGATGCCGTTGAGCACAGGAGTGTCGTTTGTGCCGGCGACCGTCACGGTCATCTGGTGATCGCCGGCATCGCCGTCCACGCCGTCGTCGCCGTCCCAGACCGTGATCTGGACGGTCCGATCCCCGGGTGTGGGATCATCCACATCGGTGTTCTGGTAGGTGAGGTTCTGAAGCAACGCGGAAACGGCCGTGGGGGTGGCGCGGTCGCCTTGGTCAAAGGCGACCTCCAGAATGCCCTCATCCGGTCTGCTGCTGATGGTTCCAATCGGATCCCCGCTGTATGTGACGAGATTCCCGGTCACGCCGATCTGCCCGGTGTAATTCCCTTCGTGATGGATGTAGAGGAGGTCCTCATCCGCAGAGTAGCCCGGCACCGGCAGGAACTCCACCTTGAGCCGGCCCCCGTCGAAGTCATTGCTGTCCACATCGATCACTTCAGCCAACGCGGTTCCCGCGTCGATAAGCACGGGCGCGGCCAGCACCGCGCCCCCCTCTGCCTCCACAAACGACTGGGTGTCGCCATTGAAGCCCGTGATCACCGGATCGTCATTCACAGGGAATACATTTATGGTGACGGGCCCGGCCACTCCCACGCCATTGTTCAGCCCCCCGTCGCCGTCAGACAGGGAAAGGTTGATCACACGTTGGCCTTCTGGCGGATTCCCTGAGGTGCTCTCGTAGGTGAGGGTGCGGATGAATGCCTGCACATCCGCGGCCTTAACCCCGTCGTCGAAGTCAACCTTCATCACGTTGCCCTGAGGATAGGTGACCGTCCCCTTGGGATCGCCGCTCGCTGTGTAGCTGATGAGATCGTTTACCCGGTACCCGCTGTCAATCCTGACCTCCAAGTAGCCGCCGTCGAAGTTGGTGCTGTCGATGTCTTCGACCGTCGCATCGCCCCCGACATCAATCACAGGCACAGTTGGGTCGCCTTCCTCGAAGGTGTTCACATCGCCTGTCAGATTCAGGATGGTGGGCGGGCTGTTCACCTGCTCAAGGTGAACCGTGACATCGGCCTGGGCCTCGGTCAGCTCGCTTCCGTCACCGTCGGCCATCTGGAAACGGATGACGCGCGGGGTGACGTCCGGCGTATCGGTGTTGGTGTTCTCATAAGTGATGTTCTGAATCAGCTCGGAGACCGCTTCCGAATCCGCGTTGCCGGTCAGGGTCACTTCGAGCCTGCCGTTGATCGCCTCAATGTTGCCGATGTAATCGCCGCCGTAGGTCACCATGGGTCCGCTGAACTCATCATCATACATGCCGATCTGTCCCGCGGCGTTCCCCTCATGCAGAATGGCGATGGAATCCTCAGCCTTGGCATCCAGGACCTCCACCACCAACTTGCCCCCTTCAAAGTCTGGGCTGTCCAGATCGGTGACCTGGGCCAGGGCAGTGCCCGCGTCCAATCGCACCGGACCGTCCGCTTCGGTGTAAAGGAGGGTGTCACCATCAAGGTTGGCGATTTCGGGCGGGTGATCTGGCGTGTCCTCCACGATCACCTCAAAGCTCATCTGCGCGCCGGCCCAGCTCGGGTCGGTCGCGGTCACCGTCACCATGGTCGGCCCGACAGCTGACTCATCCACCGGCGTTCCGTAAAAGGTGTCCCCGTCAAGGGACATCCATGTGGGAAGCTGCTCGTTGGGTGTGCGGAAGGACCAGTATTTCAGGTTCTCGGTGTCACCCGGATCCGGGTCCACGAACGTGCCGTCCGGTATGGTGAAGGTGAAGGGCTCCCCCTGGGTCACATACTGGGTCGGTATGTCGGGCCCCTTCACCGGGGGATCGTTCACGTTGGTCACATTGAACTCGAATGTCGTTGACTTGCTGTTCTCCCCAAAGGAGTCATACGCCCACACCTCCACCTTGTGGTTGCCCACATCCTCCTCGGCATCCGGTGTGAAGGTGAGGATGCCGGCATCATCGTCGAGGGTGATGAAGGGGTGCGACCCTTTGTCGTCAATTACGACGAGCTCCCCCAGCTCTGTGCCGTCAGTGGTGTCCTGCGCGTAGAAGTACATCTCGTCCCCGTCGTCGGGATCCACAAAGGTGCCCTCGGGGATGGGATGGATCAGCTCCCCATGTTGCGGGATGTCGGGAACGGTGATGGTCTCCCTCAGCTCTGGCGGGAAGTTCTTGTCATTCACCGTCACCATGAAGCCCTTCTGCGCGCCAGCCCAGCTCGGGTCGGTCGCGGTCACCGTCACGAAGGTCGGCCCGACAGCCGTCTCATCCGCGGTTCCATAAAAGGTCCCGGTGCCCTGGTCAAGGGACATCCAAGTGGGAAGCTGCTCGTTGGGTGTGCGGAAGGACCAGTATTTCAGGGGGTCGCCCTCGGGGTCGGTGAAGAAGTCCTCGGGAAGGGTGAAGGTGAAGGGGTCCCCCTGGTCCACGTTCAGACCCTCCGGGACGGTTCCGGAGAAGTACGGCGCGTCATTGACATTGGCCACGGACACGTCAAAGTCGAGGAGGCTGGACTTGCCCTGGATGTCGGCGGCCACCAGCCTCACGGCGTGGGGACTGTCGTCCACGGCGTCCTCCAGGTGCGAGCCGGCCGCGCCGTCGGGTGTCCAGGTGAAGGTCTGTGTGGCCTTGTCGAAGGCCATGCCGTCCGGCATGTTCTCGGCGGAGTAGGTCAGGTTGCCGCCCTCGGGATCCACGAACGTGCCCGCGGGCACGGTGAAGACCCACTCCTTGTGCTGGGTGGCGTCCTCGGTGTCGATGCCGCTCATCGCGATGGGCGCCTCCGGCGTGTCGATGACCGTCACGGGGAAGCTCGTCTGCGCGCCGGCCCAGCTCGGGTCGGTCGCGGTGACGGTCACGACCCTTTCAGCCGACGCGTCCTCAGTCAGCCCGGTCAGAAGCCTCTGCTCGTCGGTGGGCGGGGTTCCGTAAAAGGTGCCGCTGGCCCCCTCGATGGACATCCAGTAGGGGAGCTGCTCGTTGGGTGTGCGGAAGGACCAGTACTTCAGGGGGTCGCCGTCCGGGTCCACAAAGGTGCCCGCGGGCACGGTGAACAGCCACGGCTTCCCCTCCTCCGCCACCGGGACTCCGGTGACGGCGGCGGCAACATAGGGGCTCTCGTTCAGGACGCCGTCGAACCGGGCGATCCGCTCCGCGTCAAAGTACGCGGCCCCCACGTCAACACCGCCGGCCTCCAGGACCCAGTCGCCGCCATATGCCGCGTTTCCGGTGGCGTCCGTGGAGGCTGCCACGCTCCTGTCGGCCAAGTCGCCGATTCCGGTCAGGAACCGGTCGCCGGCCTCGGTTCCGGCCATGTCGCAGGCCAGAAGGTCAATCCTGCCGTCATCTGCGAGGAGATCGCCGACCTCCTGCCAGAACCTCTGATGGGTCTCATCCGTCTCCAGGGAATCGGGAGTGATGACATCCGCATGGGTCAGGTTCAGCCGCGCGTCCCCCTCGCTGTGCGCGGCGAACGCGATGCTGTCAGCCTTTTGTCCGCCCAGGGCCTCATTGATCAGGGCGGTGAGCCCCTCCGCGTCGGTGTCGGAGGCATCATAGCGGACAACGATCACGTCGTCCCGGGCCGCGGCCGCGAGGTCGTCCGCGTCCGCGATGTCCGAGGATATCGCCAAGACACGGAGAGCGTCCGGCTCGGCATCCGGTCCGTCCGTGAGATAAAGCGGTTCATCATAATCCAGGTCATAGTCCATGTCGGCCCGGTTGTGCGTCTCCAGAGCATGGAACATCTCCCTCACATGCTCTTCCTGATCCTGGATCTCATTCAGCGCGTCCTCAAAGCCCGCGCCGTCAAGAACGATCCGTTCTTCAAGCTTCCTTAAATTAAACATCACTGCCTCCTTAACACCTTGAACTGATTAAACTTTTCGCATATTGATGCTTGATACTCGATGCTCGATACCGGGAATATCAAGCACCCAGTATCAAGCACCAAATCGTGACCTAAAGTTTCAAATTTGGGCATTGTTTCCACCACATTGTCATTCCTGCGAAAGCAGGGATCCACTTGTCATCCACTTTCAGGGAACGGTCAGCGGCGCGACCATCGGCTTCAGCTGATCCGTTTGGTCCATCTGGATTTCGGCTGTGTCATCGTGATCCATGATGAACGGGTCCCAAGGTTCTGAGTCGGGTGTATCCTTATATATGTCCTCTTCTTCAATCCGGTCCTCTTCGCTGTCAGGAAGAGATTCTTCATCCGCGGGTTCATCCTTTATGTCATAATCATCTTCGGGCACAATTTCAATATCATAATCATCTTCGGGCGCAATTTCAATATCATAATCATCTTTGGGCGCAATTTCAAGATCATAATCATCTTTGGACTCAATTTCAATATCTTTGGATTCATTTTCAAGCTGATAATAATAATCTGGCTCAATATAGCGGGGTTCATCCGCAACCGGTTTTCTCTCCCGTTTGACAATATCCTTATATTGGATGTCATCCGGCATGGCTTCCTCATCCATGTCAGGGAGGGGCTGGCGCCATTGGCTGTAATCAAGCCCGAGGGTCACGAGGAGCGTGTTGTATGCGTTCATCAGGTCAATGATGCGGCGGTCCCGTCCGAGGCGGGCGACCACCTCCTCCAGCATCCGCTGGGTCAGGGCCCAGCTGGAGAGCAGGCCCAGCTGGTGGCGTTCCCGGCTCATGTTGAGCAGGTCCTTGGTGATGGAGAAGGAATCCTCGTACAGCCTGAACTGCCGTATTTTGACGCGGTAATCGTGCAGCGCGACATGGGTCTGGACGATGACGCCGGCAGAGAGCATCAGTCGGCGAAGGGTCGCCATGTCCAAGTTCTTGTTCTGGGCTTCCCAGTTGAAATACTTTCCGGGAATGGAAAGCAGGCTGTTGGTCACGCTCGCGGCCCAGTTGAACCAGAAATTGTTCTGATAAGAGGAATTGGCATTGTAATTGGTTGAAAAGGCCAAGCCGATCCCAGGGAACATGGAGAGCAACATGGCTTTGGCCTCATCCTGCTGAACCTGGATGTCCATGTCTGCGGTGAACATCTCGGGCCGGTTGTGCAGGGATATCCGCTCCAATTTTTCAGACGCCAAGGATTCGGGAAGCGGCATCCGTTCCACGTACTCCCGGAACGGCTCCCGTTTCAGGTTGATCGGTGTCATCGGATTCAGCCCCATCAGTTGGACCAACTGGATCTTCGCGCCGGATATCTCCGCCTGAAGGTTCTCCGCGGTGATGGCCAGTTCGATGATCTTCTTTTCAATCGCCTTGGAGGCAATCGGGTCGAGCCGCTTCTCAGCCACCAGGATTTCGGCCTTCTTCTTGTATTCCCCGATCTCCCTTTCGATCTTCCGGAGCTCCTCCAAGGATTGTTCGGCCAGAACCGTCTTCCAGTATGCCGTGAATATGTTTGATGCCAAGTTCTGGGCCTGGCGGATCCGCTCCATGCGCTTGATCTCGGTCCTGATGGCGGTCTGGCGGGCACGGATGTAGGAGAGCCCGAAGTCGAGAATGTTCCATGACAGGGTCAGGGTCGCGCTCTTCTGGATCTGATCTTCGTCTGTGGCACTCAAGACATTGCTCTGGGAAAAGTTGCCCCTGAAACTCGCGCTGGGGAGCATCTTCAACTTTTCCACCAGAGCCTTGTCATCATTGATCTCTGCCATGATGCGGCTGATTCGCATGTCCAAGTTGTTCTCCAAGCCGATGTGGACCGCGTCATCCAAGGTGAGCGGGTCAGGCAGATCCATCGGGGGATATTCGGGACGAAGCAGGGCAAGGTCCTCTGCCGCGTTGAGCCGGCGCTGGGCGGCCAAGTCAACTTTGTAGAGGGTCGTGAATGTGTTCATGCACCCACTCGCCATCAGCAGAACCAACAATAAAATGATCCATCCCGTGATCAGCATTGTATTGAGTCTCATAAGCAAGAATGTTTCAGACACCTGGTTTCAGAAACCGGGTTTCTTGATAGCCTTTCCCTTCTTAGTTTCTATCTTACACATCATATTTTTTTTTCTTACAGTTTTTTTTAAACAGCTCTAAAAAGTTTGACGAAATATGCCGAAAAAGAGACTGAAGTTGACCTTGATCATCGTTTGGACCAACCTTGCTCGGCCTGGATTGCCAAATCCAG
>JAOZRQ010000267.1 GCA_029940115.1 Desulfobacterales bacterium | reverse complement strand
GAGCTCGCCGAAGTCTGAGCTCGCCGAAGTCTGAGCTCGCCGAAGTCTGAGCTCATGCCGAAGCCCCCGAGATCTGGGTGGTGAGGCCGCCGATGCTTTCTTGCCCGGTTCGATTGGCAAATCCGAATGGTATTTGATCACCATCAGTAGATCGAAAAGGGCAAAGAAACCCGGTTTCTGAATCTGGATGCCCAGTCCCCTGAGGCTGAAACCGGGTTTCGATCTACTGACCATTTCTTAAACCCTTAAATTCATGTTTGAAAGGAAAAGGAAAAATGGAAGGAAAGATGAAGTATGCCATCATCGGGATACTGATCCTCGCGGCAATCGCGCTCTTTTCCCAGAGCGCGGTGGCCGGATCGGATATTCCCGGAGATGAGAAGGTGGTCGTCCGGTTTCACAACCCGGACCAAGCAGTTGCCAAAGGATTTCTCTCTCCCAAGTATGACGTGGGCGCTTACAGACCCGGCGTCTATCTCGACATTGTGACGACCATGGCCGAATACCGGGACTTGGTGAAACGCGGGTTTGACGTGGAAGTCACCCAGACCGAGACCCAGATCAGCAAAAATCTGAAGAAAAAGAGCAGGGATGTGCTTGAGGGGTATCGGGATTACGAACAGACGCTCGCGGAGCTTCAGGAGATCGAGGCCGCGCATCCTGACATCTGCAAGCTGTACGACATCGGAGACAGTTGGGGAAAGATTTATTACGAGGATGGAGACGAGGACTATGCGGATTTCAACCACGAGATCTGGGCCATGAAGGTCTCCGACAATGTGGCGGTGGAAGAGGATGAGCCGGGCATCTATTACATGGGGCTGCATCACTCCAGGGAGCCGATGAGCCTTGAAGTGACCATGGCGATTCTGAACCATCTGATAGAGAATTACGGAACCGAAGAGACCATCACACAGCGTGTGAATGACAGCCAAATATGGTTTGTCCCGCTGATGAACCCGAACGGTCACAAGATCGTGACCTCCCAGATTGAGAACCTTTGGAGAAAGAACATCCGGGACAACAACGCAAATGGTCAGTTTGACGATGATGACCGAAACGGATACGGTCCCGACGGCGTTGACCCGAACCGGAACTACGGATTCGAGTGGGGACCGGTCGGAACCTCGAATGATACGGATTCATCGGTGTATCACGGGCCCGAACCGTTTTCTGAGCTGGAGAACCAGGCCATAAAGGCGCTTCTCGACTCCCATCATTTCCTGGCCGGGGTCTCTTACCATACTCATGGCGAGTGGGTCCTGTATCCTTATGGCCATGCCGACGGCGCGGTTGCTCCGGACATGGACGCGCTGGAGGAACTCGGCGTCGCGATGGCTGAGGCAACCCCCGGATTTGTTAATGAAGACGGAACGACCCAGTATCCCCACGGCCATTATGATCCGGCACCGGCTTGGGGGCTTTATCCAACCCAGGGAGACCTGAACGACTATTCCTACGGCGTTCACGGTACGTTCTCCTACACCATCGAGCTGGCAAGGGAATTCATTCCCCCGCCGGACGCGATACCGGTGATCTGCGAGGATAATATCGAAGCCGCGATGATCATGCTGGACAGGCCGTCGCGTTCCACCCTCACCGGGCACATCACGGACGCGGCCACCGGCGCGGCCATTGAGGCGGAGATATTCGTCCACGGCATCGACGACAACATGAAGGGCATGGATGACAGATATCTCAACGCGCCCGAGTATCGGCATCCCTACAAAAGCCGCGCGGCATTCGGCAGGTATTACCGCATGCTCACAGACGGCGTTTACGACGTGACCTTCCGCGCGCCCGGTTATGAGTCCGTGACGCATACGAACCTCCAAGTCACCTCGGCGGCCCAGACCGTCGTCAACGTGCCGATGCAACGGTCGGCATGTCCGGTGAACTCGGTGAATGAGGCGGCCATCCTGCCGGGAATGATCGGCGGGTGTATCTTCATTCCGCTCTCCGGAACCAATGTGGACACTTGGGCCATCACCTACAAGGGGAAGACCACCATCGTCCCGGGAACCAAGATCATGCACCAAGTGGAGGGACTGCTGAAGGACATGGACCAAGTCACCGTCACGGCCAGAGGCTTCGGACCGGACGGCAGTCCGTGCGATGATGCCAAGGTCTGCACCATCAACATCTATTCCCCCGCGAACTGCCCCGTGAATCAGGTGAACACCGACGATCTTCCCCAAGTCCGCATCGGCGGGAGCGTGACCATTCCCCTGAAGGGGACCGATGTGGCGAGCTGGGGCATCACATATGACGGCAAGACGGCATTGGTGCCGGGAGGACAGACCAGCTATGAACTGACCGGTCTGGAGGGCGGCGCGTCGGAGGTGACGGTTACAGCCAACGGCTTTGACGCCTCGGGCCAGCCCTGCCCGGATGAGGTGGGATTTGTGCTCGATTTTTCCCTCCCCGTCGGGACGAATCCCACACTGACGCCTTCGGGCCCATACAGTCCCAAAGATAAAATCACGCTTCAGATTCAGACCACCAATGCGATCTCTGTGAGGATCAGCGATGGCATCAGCCTGGAGAACGTGGCAATGACCCCGGCGAGTTCCCCACTGGAGCCGGATTATGCGCCGGACTGGACCTTTTACACCAACATGTGGACATATGAGTACACTGCATCCCTGCCCACCAGCGTGACCGGCGAAGTCACTGGCCCCGACGGGAAGAGCGTGGCGGTCACATGGTATATGGATGTTCAGACCGAGTCCCGCACGGTTTCAGGAAAGGTGACGGATGCCAACACCGGCTGGCCCCTCTTCGCCTCAATCAATTACGAGCTCGGCACGGTCTGGACCGATCCCGTGACTGGCCAGTACAGTGTGCCCATGCCGGCCAGCGACTACACATTCACTGTGAACGCGTGGACCGGCGGATATGAGACCGCATCCCAGACAGTGGCCGCTTCGGAGACCGCTGTGGACTTCGCCCTGAACGCCGACAGCGGGTGTGGCGCGCCCGGATATCAACTCGGCGGCATGTTCCTTGAGACCTTTGACAATTGCAGCCTTCCCAGCGGATGGATGGTGAATGACACCATCGGTGCCGGGGATGTCTGGGCATTTGACGATCCGGGCGGACGTGAGAATCAGACTGGTGGATCGGGATGCTTTGCCATCTCCGACAGCGACCATGCCGGCGAGGTGAACATGGATACGGAACTGACAAGCCCGGCCATTGACTGCTCCGCTCTCACTCAGGTGACGCTCGACTTCAAATACGACTTCGACACGTTCAGCGGTGCCGATGTTGCCGATGTGAATGTCAGCAATGACGGCGGCGCGACGTGGACCACCATCTGGACACGGACAGGGAATGATGACCGGGGGCCTCAGCGGGCCGCCATTGACATCACCGGGCAGGCCGCGGGGCAGGCCGACGTGAGGATCCGCTTCCATCACTCCAACGCGTTTTATGAGGTGTTTTGGCAGATAGACGACGTGAGGGTCTATGATCCGAACGTGTTGCCCTGTGGCGTTCCTGCAAGCGGGGGACTGGTGGTCGGGAATGTATCCAATGTCACCACCGGGCAGTTCCTCAGCCTTGCCACCATTGATGACGGCCAGGGCCATGCCGCGGCCACTGCCGCGATGCCTGACCAGCCTGCCGGGAACAGCGGGTTCTATTCTCTGTATCTCCCCGCGAGCGGGTCTGCGAATCTGAGCGTGTTCCGGCCCGGATATGTGTCTGATCAGGGGATGGCCACCGTGCCGCAGCTTGGCGTTGTTCGACGAGATTTTCAGCTGACCACGGAAGATCCGGGTGAGGCACTTGACAACACCGAGCTGGCATGGACATTCTCAGGCGATTTCGAATGGCTCACCCAGAGAGAGATCACCTCTGACGGATCCGACGCGATCCAGAACGGCGACATCGCTGACAATCAGACCGTTGAGGTCTCCACGACCCTCACCGGTCCGGGCAGAGTCGTGTTCCACTGGAAGGTGTCGTCGGAAGAGAACTGGGATTATCTCAGCTTCTACATTGATGATGAACTCGCGACCCAGATCTCCGGGGAGGTGGACTGGCACGAGGAACATGTGGAGCTCCCACTGGGCTCCCATGATCTGAGATGGGCCTATGAGAAGGACGGAAGCGTGAGCGAGGGCGAGGATTCCGGATGGCTGGATCAGATCTCCTTTGACCCGAGAACGCCTGTCACCCCGGAGACCCAGATATCTGGCGACGGCGTGACGATCAGCTGGCCCCCTGTCTCCGCAACCGGTGTGCAGGGCTATCATATGTATCGGAACAGCGTCAAAATCACGGAGACGCCGGTGACCGGAGACACCTTCACCGACGAGACCCCCCCGATGTGGATCGACCAGTGCTACGCGGTCACCGCGGTCTACGCGGACGGTGAGAGCGCGTTCAGCGGTCCATCCTGTCTGATGCCCCACGGCGCAGTCCTCTATGTGGATGCCGAGGCCGCAGGCGGGAACATGGGAAGTTCCTGGACCCATGCCTTCATCCAGTTGCAAAGCGCGCTGGCCATTGCCCTGCCCGGGGATGAGATATGGGTCGCGGGAGGAACTTACCGGCCCGACCATGATCTGGAAGATGGCGGATACACGGATGACCGGGAGGCGACCTTCCGTCTCCCGAAGAGCATTGCCATCTACGGCGGCTTTGACGGCACCGAGACGCGTCGCGACCAGCGGAACTGTCGAGACAATCTCACCATCCTCACCGGCGACATCGGTGTGGCGGGCGACGATGAGGACAACAGCTTCCATGTGGTCACTGCCATTGACACTTATAGGGATACGGTTCTGGACGGCTTCACCATCTGTGACGGAAACGCGGTGGATGTAAGCTGGCGGAATCGGGTCGGCGCGGGCATGTTCAACGACAACAGCGATCCCACGCTTCGGAACATCGTGTTTGCGGACAACTACGCGGAGTATCGCGGGGGTGCGATGTACAACCAACACGGCGATCCGCTGATGATCAATGTCACCTTTGACGGCAACATGGGCGGTGACGGGGCAGCCATGTTCAACCGGGACTGGAGCTGGCCGGTGCTCGTCAATGCCACCTTTGTCGGCAATTTTGGAGACAACGGCGGTGCGATGTACAACCTTGAGAACAGCATGCCGGTGATCATCAACGCCACCTTTGTCAACAATGAGGCATTGGACTATGGCGGGGCAATTTGCAATGAGGACAACAGCAACCCGATCATCGTGAACAGCATTCTGTGGGACAACATTGCCGTGGATGGCGGGTACCAGATATTCGACGCTTCCAGGAGCAGGGATGTCGGCTCCGACAGTGAAACCTTGGTCATGCACAGCATCGTGGAAGGCGGATGGGACGGGGAAGGCAACCTTGCCACGGATCCGATGCTCGTGGATGCGGACAAGATGGACCTGCGCCTGAGGTCGGCCTCTCCGGCCATTGACGCCGGCGATGATGTGCTTCTGACGTACGGCGGTGTTGAATCGGTTCAGTTCGACGCGGTCGGCAATCCTCGGGTTGTGGGAACGGTGGACATGGGGTCTTTTGAAAGGGCCGTCGCTGTTGGCACACACCACAGCGCAGATGCCGACACGGATAACCGAATCAGCCTTTCGGAGATGCTCCGGGTGATTCAGCTTTACAACATCGGTGTCTATCACTGCGATCCGGACGGAGAGGATGGATATGGGGGCGGAACGGGTGACATGAGCTGTGCGGCCCACAATTCGGACTACAATCCCACCGACTGGCGCATCAGCCTGAGCGAGCTGTTGCGGCTCATTCAGTTGTACAATTCGGACGGGTATGTGTTGGATGAGACAACTGAGGACGGGATCTCGCCCAAGTGATTCCGGTCTCATGAAATAGGCTTCCGAAGTGTTTTCAAGCTTCGGAAGTCTCCATTCATTCAGCCCAAAAAAACTGCTGATTATAACGGATTTAGGGGAGCCTTAAACGTAAACGTAAACGTGAACGTGAACATGAACGAATGTTCACGTCATCAAGTTCAAGCTCAAGTTTGCGGGCACGTTCACAGGGCTCCCTAAATCCGTTATAATCAGAAAAACTGGCATTCCCGCGAACGCGGGAATCCATTTTTCATCATCAGGGAAACTGTGGATTCCTGCTTTCGCAGGAATGACAGGGAAATTCGGCATCTTTCATTTATGGGTTTGCATTTCAGTTTGCAGTTCCGCCTCTCGGCGGTGCGAGACCGCCTGAAGGCGGAACTACAAACTGAAAAGTGTGAACCACCTTTCAGCCAAAATGAAAGATGCCGGAAATTCGGCAAAAAAGCCTGTCATTCCCGCGAACGTGGGATCCATTTTTCAGCATCAGGGAAACTGTGGATTCCTGCTTTCTCAGGAATGGCGGGGAGAGGTTTCGATCCCCTCCTTCCTTGTTTCGATCCCCTCCTTCCCTATGGTCTGGCGAGAGGCCACCCGGTCTTCCAAAAAGTCGGACTCCGGTTTTTCCTGATTCAGCCTTTCGTATTCATGAATCGAGAGCAAGACAGCCACCGGTTTGCCGCGCCTTGTCAGCCTCACCGAAGACCCCTCCTCGACCTCATGGACGATGGATGAGAAGTTCCTCTTCGTTTGCGAAATGGAAAAGTCTCTTTGCATGGTTGATTGTATCCTCCTTTGTCATCTGTATTTGATTGATGCCATAATCTTCTCCGCCGTAATCGGAAGGTCCCTGATCCGAATCCCCACCGCGTGGTAAATCGCGTTGGCAATGGCCGGCGCCACTGGCACGAGTCCGGGTTCTCCCACCCCTTTCGCGCCGAAAGGCCCTTCTTGATCGTCCGTCTCAATCAGCTCGATGTGAATGGGGAAATCCGCGTCAAGAGCGGAGAGGATTTTATAATCCAAAAAATCGGGGTTCATGTTTCGACCCTTGTCGCTTTTATACTCCTCGCAAAGCGCGTACCCGAGGCCCTGCATGATGCCGCCGTAAACCTGTCCTTTGAGGGTCTGGGGGTTGATGACCCGGCCCACATCATGGGCCGCGACAAACTGAAGCACCTTAACCTTTCCAGTCTCCATGTCCACCTCCACCTCCGCACCCTGGGCACCGAAAATATAGGTCGCGGAGAGATTGCCCCGGCAGGTCTTCGCGTTGAGCATCTCATTGCACGGATCATAAAAGGCCTCGGTCACGATCATTGTCCCCTGTTCTTTGTAGTGGGCCTCCTTCAGAATCTCCTCAAGGGTCAGGTTGAGGATTGGATCATCCGGCCGCTGCTTCAGAAACACGCGGTTCTCCTGCATGTCGAAATCGGATGGATCACATCTCTCATACCCGAGATCCGGGATGTCAAACTCCGGTTCCCGCTTCTTTCGCGACTTCAGCTTGAACTGGATCCGGGGGATGAAATGTTCGGATGCCATCTTGAAAATCCTCTCCCGAGCCTTTTCAGCGGCCATGATCGCCGCGTTGCAGGACGTGAACGCGCCCCGGCTGGCATGGGTTCCCACGTCCCAAGGGCATATGGCCGTATCCCCGGATACAATGGTCACCCGGTCCGGGGTCACACCGAGGGCTTCAGCCGAAGCCAAAGCAAGTGCGGAATGGAACCCCTGCCCCATCTCCACGCCGCCAGTGAACACGGAGACATTCCCAAAGTCATCCAGCTTCATGATGATGCCGGTGCCATCCGAACGATAGACCCGGCCCGAACCGCCCACATGGAAGAGGCAGGCCATGCCGACGCCTCGGCGGCGAGGCGAGGGGCGAGGGGCGAGAGGTGAGGGATGAGGGGCGAGCGGCGAGGGGCGAGCGGCACTGGGTTCTGGGTTCTGAATGCTGGCCCGCTGACCGCTTGCCGCTGGCCGCTGGCCGCTCGCCGCTCGCCGTTTTCTCTTCCATTCGAGTTTGTCCGCCACCGCCTCGAGGCATTCCTTCATGCCGCAGGTGGAGATCACGAGTCCCATGGGGGTGATGTCATCCGGGAGGTTCCGATTGATCATCCGGAATTCAAAAGGATCGATGCCCGCGGCCTCCGCCAATTGATCCAAGTTGCTCTCCAACGCCCAAGCGGCCTGGGGGTTTCCGTATCCTCGCATGGCTTGGCAGTAAGTGTTGTTGGTATAGACGATCTGGGTCTCATAGAATATGTTGGAGACTCGATAGATGGAGGATATGGGGAGCATCATCACGCTTGGGGTCGTCGCGCCCCAGGAGGTGTATGCTCCGTTGTCCAGAAGCATTCGGATGTTCCTGAAGGTGAGCCGGCCCTCCCTGTCGCATCCTTGGATGATGTGGGTCTTTGAGGGTTGTCGGGGCGATTGGCAGGCGAACTCCTCCTTTCGAGTCAGAACGATCTTGACTGGCCTGCCGGTCTTGTACGCCAGCAGGACCGCGATGTATTCATGCCCGTGCGTGTCGAGTCCTGTGCCGAATCCGCCGCCCAAGGTGGGCACCACAATCCGGGTGTTCCTCCCCTTAAGCCCCATGGCGGCAAGGGCCCGGTTGAAGTCGTTCTGGGCAAGGAAGGGAATCTGGGTCTTGGTGTGGATGAGCAGGTTGTTCTGAAGATCGAATTCGGCAATGCAGCCGGCCGTTCCGAGACATGACTGCTGAACCGCCGGGGTCTGAAAATGATCTTCGGCAACATAGGCGGCCTCCTGCCTCGCCTTTTCCACATCCCCGGCGGTGAATGTCCAGGGAACCGGGACGATGTTGTCTGTTCTATGCCGGCCCCGGGGGTCTGCCTCGTGTATCAGCGGCGCGTCCGGTTTCAGTGCGTCCTCGGGGGTGAACACCCCGGGAAGCTCTTCGTATTCCACCCGGATCAGCGCGGCCGCCTCCGCTGCGATGTCCGGATCAATGGCGGCCACCGCGGCCACCTCATCACGGAACTGCCGGACCTTCCCCTTTTTCAGGGCAAAATTGTCTCTGATGAAGCCGATCCGTATCTCCGGGGTGTTGTATCCGGTAATCACGGCCCGGACGCCAGGGAGCTTTTCGGCCGCCGAGGTGTCAACATGCTTTATCACCGCGTGGGCATGGTCGCTGTACCTGATCTTTCCGTAAAGCATGCCGGGTCTCACAAGGTCGTGAATGTAAATCGCCTTGCCCGCGACCTTCTCTGGCGCGTCGGGTCTGGGGGATTCGGTTCCGATAAAACGGTAGGGTTTCATTTGTTTTTTTCCTGGCATAAGTTCTGATTGACCTTGATCATCGTTTGGACCAACCTTGCTCGGCCTGGATTGCCAAATCCAG
>JAOZRQ010000015.1 GCA_029940115.1 Desulfobacterales bacterium | reverse complement strand
TTTGGTTAGAGCGCTGGCCTGTCAAGCCAGAGGTCGCGAGTTCAAGTCTCGTCGTCCCCGCCACTTTATTTCAGCCCTGCTTCCTTGTAATATCTCTTTGCCCCAGGGTGGATAGGCGCGGAGAGTCCTTCAAGCATTCCCTTCTTGGTCAGTCCATGGAACGCGGGATGCATATTTTTGAACCCATGAACATTCTCAAAAATTGCCTTGGTCAAGTTGTAAACCACATTCTCCGGAACTTTGGAAGAGGTGACCACCGTGGCCTTCACGCCGAAGGTCTCAACATCCGAGTCATTTTCCGCGCCCGGGTAGAACCTGATCGGGACAACGGATTTCGCATAGTAGGGATATTTTGCGAGGAGCGTTTCCACTCCGGTTATGCTGATAAAGCGCACTTTTCTCTCCCCTTCGGTGGCCTCTTTGAACGCACCGCTGGGATGCCCCACCGTGTAGAAGAACGCGTCAATCTTCCCCTCCTGAAGCAGGCCCGGTGCTTCCGGGGCCTTGTGGCTCTCCGCGATGATATCCGTTTCATGGTTGATGCCGACAGCCGTGAGCGCGTCAATGGTGTTTCCCCGAAGACCCGCGCCGGGGTTGCCGATGTTCACCCGCTTCCCTTTCAGGTCCTGGATGGCCCAAATATCGGCGTCAGCCGCGGCGCATAAGGTGAGCGATTCAGGATGGAGGCTGAACACCGCTCGGAGATTCTTCTGTGGCCCTTTCTCCTGCCATTCTTTCAGACCCTTGTAGGCTTGGTACTGCTTATCCGACTGGGCGATCCCGATATGGAATCTGCCGGCCATGATACTGTTGATGTTGACCACGGACCCGGCGGTTGTCTCGACCGTGCAATGGATGCCATAAGCCTTTTCCTTCTCATTCACGATCTTGGCGATGGCACCTCCGGCCGGATAATAAACGCCGGTGATCCCGCCGGTTCCGATGGTGACAGAGACGACTTGTTTCTGGGCTTCTTTCTCACATCCCATGACGAAAAGAGAACCAAAGAAAAAGACCAGACTCAGAATAAGCGATTTCTTCATATTTCCTCCTTTGCAAGCATTTCCAGTTGGTAGTTCCGCCTTCAGGCGGTGTCACACCGCCTGAAGGCGAACTGGGGGAAACTTAAGGGCCAACGCCCGTGCCCGACATCGGCAGGGGCAGGAATCCTTAAGTTTACACTGATTAATGGTAAACACTTCCCTGTAAGGGAGTTCACAAGAAATAAACCACCCATTTCAGAGAAAAAATGCCCTGTTTTCAGGCAGTAGAGATGCGAAAGCGGGTAGATTGCCCCTTGGAAGTTCCCTAAGTACCCGGCCATATATTTTCCAGAATCAGATTCAGAATTGTCAGGGAACAGCACCCATAAAATACAGGAAAACTTTTGGCCAAGTACTTATTACTTGAGAGATCGCACAGGCAACACCCGGTATCCCTTTTTGTGGAATATCCGGTTCGTATAATTCGTTCCATCGTTGAAATTGAATGCCTTTGCCATGTTGGAACTTTTTTTCGAAGTCCAGATCCAGTTGCAGCTCAGTTTTATCAGAGGTACGATTCTGACGTGTTTGCCGCAACCGGTGGCATGCCCCTCGGCCTCCTCTTTCAGATAAAGGCTCTGTATTTCCATCAACGTGGGAAGCCGCCAGTTGTCATAAATCTTTTTAAGGGTGTAGGGGAAGGTGTATTTGGTCCACTGCACGCCGTATTTCCAGTCAATGTCCCCTTGGTTATCCCTCTCCGCCCACATCACTTTCAAACGATGATCCGTAATTGTGCCGTTTCCGTTATTTTTGAAACGGCCGCCAGCGAGAAGGATGCCCGGGATGAGAAATAGCAGGCAGAAGATCATTCCCCCGGCAATCAACAAGTTTGTTTTCAGCATATGCTCTCCTTTTTTTTGACAAATGAGCGGTTCTTTCCCAGAAGTTTGTAGTTCCGCCTTCAGGCGGTGTGGCACCGCCTGAAGGCGGAACTACAAACTTCAATCCAGATGGAGTTGCAACCAGAGCTCCAACAAGGCGAGATGCCAGAGCTTGTTCCCCTGCAACGGGGTGGTATGCAGATCAGGCTCGGCCAGCAACTTGTCAATGTATGAAGGCTGGAACAATTTCCGCCGGCGACAGGCCTCCGAGAGAAGAATTTCCCGCATGAACGCCAAAAAATCACCTTGGGCGCATTTCATGACCGGCACGGGGAAGTAGCCTTTGGGCCGGTCAATCACGGGGGCCGGCAACAGATCCCGGGCAATCACCTTGAGCGGGTGCTTCCCGTTTTCCCTGAGCTTCAGCGCGGGCGGCATCTGGGCGGCCAGTTCCACCAGATCGTGATCCAGATAGGGGACACGCGCTTCCAAGCCCCATGCCATGGTCATGTTGTCCAATCGCTTCACCGGGACCCCAAGTCGTTCAGTTCCTCACGCAATGCGGGATAATTGTAAATCGTGCCATTAAACACAATGGTCAGCCCGAGCTCATGATCCACCATCGGCTGGTGGGAGCGGAACGAGAGATCAATCACCGTCAGACGTCGATGCCCGAAGGCCAATGTCTTCTGGAACACGGCATCCTCCTCGGCAACCATGGGCGGGCTGCTGTACTCTATCTGCCCTCCCGGCTCAAACGTGACATATGCTCCCAAAGGTGCGGCATACCCGTTTTCATTCAGGCTGAAGCCGTTCTCCAACAGAAATGCCTTCAGTTGGCTCACATGATCTGCCGTCATCGGGTTCTGAGGAAGAAATTCATACTCAAACCCATAAGATCAAGATTCGTGGCATGCCTGCCCACGCGGGATTCCCATCAACTGCGTTGCATATGACCGGACAAGTGCCGTGTGTTTGCCATTATTCTGCATACTCCTCCTGCTACCGCAATCATTTTCAAATTCCCGACTCCGCCAACCGCCGGATTTGGCAATCCGGCGGGAGCGACAGGGAACACATTCATTTCCCCTTTGGCACATCATCTTACAAAAAGATGTCAATAAAGTAAACAGCCTTTCCGGGTATGTCAAGCGCGATCTTCAAGAGGTGGCCAGTGCATCCCCTCTGCTGACAGATGCATGAACGCTTTCCGGGTATGTCAAGCGCGATATTCAAGAGGTGGTTTCTTTTCAGGCGTTTTCAGCAAAGTCATGTAACTTTCCGGGTATGTCAAGCGCGATATTCAAGAAACTGATCAGGTATTCCACGAGCAGGATTTCCCGTCGGCCTGTCATTCCGGGCGGTGCTGGGAAAAGGCACTTTTCCCAGCACCGACCCGGGATCCACCGACACCTGAAAATTTATGGCCGGATACTTATTGCTGTGCTAGTACAGCAATTCATAAGTTCGTCACCCCCTTCGGCTCCCGCCGAAGTCCGAGCCGAGCGAACTTACAAAGTACTAGGAAGTCGCTTCGGGAGGAGATGGCCGAACAGCGCCGGCAGAGCGAGCAACGATGGAAAAAGAGTGATGAGGAATCGAAGTCGCTTCGGGAGGAGATGGCGGAGCAACGCCGGCAGAGCGACATCCGATGGGAGGCCCAGCGCAAGGAGAGCAAGGAACAATGGGAGGCCCATCTCAAGGAGAGTCGGCGGCAATGGGAGGAGAGTCAGCAACGATGGGAGGAGCGATGGCAGGAGCTTTATGAGAGGAACACGGCCGAGATGAGGCGGTTTCGGCAGAGGCATGACAACAGCGTCAGCGCGCTGGGTGCGAGGTGGGGGGCTGCGCTCGGAGGCCTCCTTCCGCAACGCGCTCCGGGGGATACTGGAGGAGAGCTTCGGCGTCGAAGTGATAAACGTGAGAGAATTCGACCACGAGGGTGAGGTCTTCGGGAGGCCGGACCAAGTGGAGATCGACATCATCATCCGGGACGGGGAGATGATCGCCTGCGAGATCAAGTCCTCCATGAGCCGGTCCGACATGCACGACTTTGAGCGGAAGGTGCGATTCTATGAGAGGATGCACGGACGGGAGGCGGACCGGATGATCGTCATCTCACCCATGGTGGAGGCGCGGACGCAGACGCTGGCGGGGGAGCTGGGGGTTGAGGTTTACAGTCATGCGGAGGATGTGGAGTCGCTCTGAGGCTCTGGCAAGCTGGCGACTCACCTCATCAAATGGTATGGAGGCGGTGTCCCTCTTGCATTCATCCAAAATCATGGTTTTCCCGGAACCTTGCCTCTCATCATTTCTTTATGACAAAGGGCCGAAATTTCCCATCAGCCTTTCATACCAGTCGGCGCACACTTCTTGTCTGTCATTCTCCCAATTATGAGAACAACAGCGACATGACGATCAGCGTCATAAACGAGAGCAGGCTGTTCATTGTTATCCCCAATCGCTGGCCATGTAAATCAAAAGCCCGCCTTTGTCTCCGACCATTCTGCGTCATCATATCCTCAAGAATCACCGTCGTACTGTTTGAAAATCTCATCTGTAAACAAAAAAGTCATTTTTTCAGCTTTTGCCTGCGAATAGATCAGCCGATCAAAGGGATCACGATGAATCAGAGGAAGTCTCAGATAGCGGCTGAGGTGATCTTCAGTGATCTGTAGTATCTTGAAGTCGTAATCCTGGGTGACAACCTTGAAAAAACTTTCAAAATCCTGGTCCATTTCCAGTTTGCCGATGTTCAGCTTTATCGTGATTTCCCACAAGGAGGCGACACTCACACAGATTTCATTTTCAGAATCCTCAATCCGCCTTTTATGCTCCGCACTCAGCTTGGCATCATCAGAGACAAACCACAACAGCACGTTTGTGTCCAAAAGAATCCTCATTCCATGTACTCCCTCATGTCCTCCAGAGGCTCGTCAAAATCCTCGGACATTCTTATCCCTCCCTTCATAAGCCCGGCCCTTCTTTTCGGCTTTGAAGTCCTTTTGGGGATGATGATCAGTTGTATCTCCCTCTCTGGGAGGGGACTCTCCTCAAAAAGCCGAATGGTCCTGTCGTCAAGAAATATTGCGTCACACACATATGCATGTTCCATTTCATGTCCCTCCTCTCGGATGGCCGGTTCTCGGCTTCCATTATGGATGCCCGAAATGAAATACAGATGTCTGCCTTGAAACCGGTTTCATGATTGAGTGAATTATCGGTCCTCCATGGTCAGGTTGCAAGGGGTGCAGACACCTCTCGTCATGCCTGACATCTTTGCCACATCATGTCAGACCGATAGCATATTTTGTCAAGTATCTGTGACCGAACATTCCCGTGCCGTTGCCCCTGCCCGGGAAGAGGCGGAATTGAAATCAGACTTGCCAGCATTCCTCGAAAAGGTGAGTCTGACGAGCCAATGAGAACCGCAAAAATGAGCAGGGAGTGTTTTCTGTACCTTGCAATCTGAGACATTCTGATTCCAACTGAAATGAATGGCATCCCCATGCCAAAGTTTGAGGCTCAGGCAAGCTGGCGACTCACTTCATCAAATGATATGGAGGCCGTATCTCTCTTGCATTCATCCAAAAATGTCAGAAAATCATGGTTTTTCCGCAACAGATCGACCTCTGTGGCGAAATCATCTGCCAGACTGATTAACGGACATTCTTATAAATTATAAAGGAGCTTGACAAGATTCTCATCCTGTATTATATCTAAAATATTTTTGGATATGTATCCAAAGATAGCCATCCGTCTTTCCGTGGCCTTTGACACGACGACGGAGAACTGGATGAACCAGTAGGCCCAGTATGATTTGTGGCACACGGAACGGCGCATGGGCAGGCAGGCTGAGGGTCAGGGGATTGATAACCATGCACTTTTTGATGAATTCCCCCGTACAACAACAGCGAATCTATGTCGGAAAACAGGGAGTCGAAAAAATATTCTCCAAGACCCTCACCCTGTCTCTCATAAAATTTTCTGCCAGCCATCAGGTCATTGTAGGCTGAGGATGATATGCGGATATTCATTCAGAAACTCTCTCTCAGTCGTGTCTTGGCCTCAGTCCAGTCAATCAGCTCCCCCCCCATCCGCCGCTCTTTTCTCAGTTTCGGACAAGGCGCTTTTATGCCATTCGGGAGATTCAAGCTCGTCGTTTTCCTCAAAGAGATCCTTCCAAAGATATTCCATGATCACCAGTTTTTCAATTTTTGGAAGGTTGTGAATGTCTTGTAACAAATTCATCATTCATGTCGCTTTCTTGGCACTGGAATTTTCCATCTGGATTTGTTTGGAGAATCAACTTGCCGATTTTTTGGGAATATTCGCTTAACCTTCTGATCCTACAGGAACTTACAGCTTACAGTTTACAGATCTTTGGACAAATAACCTATCAATCTCGTCAGGAATGATCTGACCATCAAATAGGACGCGGAAAGCTGCCCCATCATTTTCTCCATCATCTGGTCCCCGCTTATCTTGGGATCAGATTGATCCTCAATGAGGCGGATGTAGTGGTGCGTAAACCGGTTGGTCAGCTCCTCCACGATGGCATCCCGCTCCTTTCGGTCAGCTATCGTTTCAAGGCGTTTTTCCAACTCAGCGTCTGTCAGATGGCTGTAATGCGTGTTTGATCCCGCAGGAACCGTCAGGTCCGCCGAGCAGGACGGACATTTGATCCTTCTCCCGGCTGAGTCATCTTCGGCCCGGAGAAGCTGATCACATCCGGGACATCGGAACTTGATTGGTCCTTTATTTTGCATGAGGTTCTGGGTTCTGGGTTATCTGAAGTTTAAATTCACGTTCACGTTTCACGCCTCACGTTTCACGCATCACGCCTCACGTTTTACATTTCATCCTTCAACCTTCAACCTTCAACCTTCATATTTCATCCTTCATATTTCATCCTTCATATTTCATATTTCATATTTCATCCTTCAACCTTCATCCTTCCTATGTGTCCCCGAGCAGGATGCGTATCCTGTCGGGAGAGAGGGTCACGAGTTCGATCTTCTGCAAAGCCTCCATTGAGGACTGAATGGCCCCCAAGTTGGTCTTGACAATGCCGAGCACCAAGGCCGCCTGCAAGACTTCGATCTGCCCCTTTGCATTGTCTCTCATCAGCTTCAATGAGGGGAGGTTCTCATCTATGGTGGCGGTCTTTTCCTTTTTCTCATTGATGGTCCGGATATACGCGTCCCATTCTTGGGAAAGCTTTGAAATGACCTCTTTCCGGCCGTTGACATCGGTGAGGATCTGATCCCTGACCTCGGCGATGATCTGTTCCGAATTGGCCCGCTTTTCCCGCTCGTTCTCCTTTTCCAGGAGTCGTCTGTTCTCACGACACGCGCTGGCGTATATCTCGTTGATCTCCTCAATACCGGCGATTTTGAACGATTCGATGTAAGTGATGATGAAATCAAGGAGCTCATACACGATGATCGCATTTCCCAATATCATCCGCCTCGCGGCCTGTTTGTCGGATGATGCCTCGCTCTCCTCTATTTTTCGGATGATCCGTTTGTTCAGTTCCAAGAAGACATCCACCGCGACCTTGAGGGACTGGCAGGAGATGTGAACATTCTTGTCGCTGTTCAGCAACTCATTGAACTTTGTCCGCTCATTCTTGGAGAGCTTCATCCCCTCAATCGCCTGTTCGGTTGAGTGATACTTCCGATCAGCGATCCGTCGCGTCACCGCATCAATCACCAGTCTGACCTTCTCCTGCAATCGGCCGACCTCCTTTCTGACACTCTTTTTCACATTGTGGTTGTCTCTCAGATCAATGCTGAGGAGGTCAAGATCATCCAAGGGGTATTGCTCCCTGATCTCCATAATTTGGAAGAGATGCCAGTCAATGAGATGTTCAACCGCCCGGGAACCGGCGTTCTTTTCGGCCAGTTCGACATAGTCTTCAGATTTTGATGCCTTTTGAGGAGTCATTATGCGATCCCATGCAAGTGTAAACTGGCGTCGTATGACGGTGTCAAATCAGCGACTTTCACGTCGCACCCGCTTCAATATGGGGTTATATGGCGAATCTCTCTCTTTTGGAGCTTGGATTTTATAAAATATGAAAAATTCAGCACAGACTCCTCCTTTTTGCCCGGATCTGTTTTCGCAAGCCCAATTATTTGTTCCGCAAGGTCCTTTTCCCTGCCTGTGTAAGAGAAACCTTTTTTTCTCAGACAGTTCAGGAGAACATATCCTGCGGTGCGTTTGTTGCCGTCTGTGAACGGGTGCAACTTCACAATCTGATAGACGGCGAGACAGTATTTCTGTATGTCATCCCATCCGTACATGTCTGCCGCATACTCGACATATTCGGAAAGATTTTCCAAGTCAGACCGGTTTCTTATGCCGTTTGTGGCACCGCCGAAACCGCCGAACTTTTTCAGCGCTTTTCTGTTGAACACTATGATTGCTGACGGAGACAGACACATAAGCATATCCTCAGTTTGCCGCAAGATATTCAAAAGCCTCGTCCCATTCCGGTGTGTCAAGCATACCCAGAGTTTCGCTGACATCACTGAAAGTGTTCACCGCATCTTCGACACCATATGTCTCAATGATGTCTCTGATGTCGGGATCCGCAACAAGCAGACATCTCTCCGCAATTTCGTCCCAGTCATCTGCGACATGATCAAAAAAACGTCTGTAAATTCCGAATCTGTCAGTGCTGTGAAGCAGTTTCCTCAGTTCGGAATAACCGCTCACCGATTTTTTTATATGTCCGAAACTGTTTTTCAGCTCGTCATTGCTGAGTTTTTCGGTCTCTCCGGCTGATTTTTTGCCGAGAACAACAAGCAGGACAAGCAGGATATGCATGGCTGACGTGACAACAATGCCGTTTCTGGCAGTCCGAATTTCGGTCATTATTTTGCAGACAGATTCTGTCAGCGTTGCAAGCACATCAATATTTTCATATGTCTGTGTATATTCCATGAGTGTTATCCCTTTATCCTGAACTGAAGCCACATGACCAGTGATTGAGCAGTTTCTGTTCAAGTCCTGACAAAACTTCTGTCCAAGTGGCCAGCCGCATTTCAATCTTCCCAGCTGACCTCTCCCATATCCCGGTCCCCAGATCCCACAGGGCGACCTTCCCAAAGATCCGCTGATCGCGGCCTTCCGATCCCGACCGCGCGGCCCACACATCCCTGCCAATATCCCAACTGGATAATCCCCCATTTTGAACAGTTTCCGGATGACTCCAAAATCTGTCTTAATCATCACATTGATGATAATGAACAAAACCGTGTTGTCAAGACTTTTTTCATGCTCCTCATTCTTTTTCAGTTTGTCTGGACAACTTTTTGCCAGACAACCCATAAGCAGACAATTCCCAGAGCATGATGTTCATCAGTTGTCTCAACTACTGACCAGCAGACAGGAGCCTGTGAGCAGAAAACAAGCCGTATGCCCAAATGCCCAAAAGATGTTCCGGCAGGGGATTTGAAGGCGGTTCAGGCGGGAAAAGAATCTGGGTGTTCTCAGAGCGCACAGACAAATAAGGCTTGACCGGCCAACTGAATCATGATATTTGACATTCTCAAATTATGGAATGAAAGGAAGATCATAAACTTCTGAGACAGAACATGGGTTGATTCAATATTAAGGAGGCCTTTATGAGGAAACCCACCATCTTTGATGTTGCCAAACATATCCTTGAAAAGCAGGGAGAGATGACGGCGATGAAGCTCCAAAAACTGGCCTGAAATGAAAAAGTCAAGCCTTGCCAGTCTGATTCAGTGTTGAGGCATGACTTTTGCCAGACAACCCATGTGTTGGGCAAAAATGGCAGGAGACAAAAAAAATCATGATTCTCCCGGAACACCTGAATTTCGGGCAATGATCAATTCATGCCTCAGCACTGATTTTTTGGCATCCTCATTTTGCTCAGATAAAACCATTTGACTATACCTAAATTGAGCGATTCCTGTCAGCAAAACTGGCTGATGTTCTGACATTGAAGGGTTTGCCCATTTCAGGGCTTTCACCCAATGGGTGAAAGCCCGAAAATCGCCGAACCCCTGGAATTGCAGGGAAGGAATCATGTTCAGGCCAAAGAATCGCTCAATTTAGGCTATAAAATCATTTTTTGATATGTAGCATGTACTGAATATTCCACTGCTGTGTACAGGACAAAAAATTGGGAACGGGCGAGAAACCCGGCTTTTTCCCAAACGGGCTGACCTCCCAGCCGCAAGAAAAAGCCGGGTTTCTTGTAAACTTAGGACTTATGACTGCCTTTTATCTTAACATCTGAGGAAAAAATGGAACAAGAGAAGCCTGATTTCTGGCAGGAGCATTCTTTGCATTTCCTGGAAATGGCCTTTCGCACGGACAGGCATGAGACCATGAAAAAACCTGATGGATACGGAAAGAAGACCGGGGACTGCGGCGACACGGTGGAAATGTTTCTGACATTGCAAAATGACCATATCCATTCGGTCTCCCTTCAGATCAACGGATGCATGAACACCAATGCCTGCGCGAACACTGTGGCCCATATGACAGAAGGGAAAACCTTGGGGGAGGCGTGGGAGATCACGCCTGAGGACGTGGCGAAATTTCTGGAGACCCTGCCCCCGGATCACATCCACTGTGCGGAGTTGGCAGTGGGGGCCTTTTATCTGGCCTTGGCCAATTGCCAAGAGACCTCCCGGCATCCTTGGAAAAAGCTGTACCAATAGTGAAGGATGAAATATGCTGATTATAACGGATTTGGGGGAGCCCTGTGAACGTGCCCGCAAGCTTGAGCTTGAACTTGAATCCTGATGTGAACATTCATTCACGTTCATGTTCACGTTCATGTTCATGTTCACGGGCACGTTCATGTTCACGTTCACGTTCATGTTCACGGGCACGTTCATGTTCACGGGCACGTTCATGTTCACGGGCACGTTCATGTTCAGGGGCTCCCCAAAAAGCGTTATAGTCAGACCTATTTGATCACGATATCCCCGAAATAGGGAAAGTTTTGGACATTGACAATCGGCTCAATATCCAGATTCTTTTTGCCGGCCCAGGAGAGATTCTGCCAATGGAGCGGAATGAATGCCGCCTCATCATAGAGAATCTGTTCCACTTCCTGAAGCAAGGCCTTCCGTTTTTCCGGATCGGTCTCAGTCTGGGATTTCAACACCAGCTCATCCACCTTCGGGTTGCAGTAGTTGCCGCTGTTGTACTGGCCGTAGCCAGTCTCCTTGTTGATGCACATCAGCAGGAATTCGGTATAGTTTGCCGAATCCTCGGTATCCGAATGCCAACCGATCAACTGGATGTCCGCGACCTTCGCGTCAAACTGATCCCAGTACTGGGCCTTGGGCATGGTCTTCAGATTCACCTTGATCTTGATCTTGGAGAGCATGGAGACCGACGCCTCAGCAATCTTCTCGTCGTTCACATACCGGTTGTTGGGTGATATCATGGTGCATTCGAAGCCCTTTTCCAAGCCGGCCTCCTTCATCAATGCCTTTGCCTTTTTCAAATCATGGCGGGGAACCAAGTTCTCCTTGTATCCGACAAATCCCGGAGGCCCCTGCTGTCCCGCGACGGTGGCCGTGCCTTTCATGATTTTCTTGACAATGCCCTTGTTGTTGATGGCATAAGCCATGGCCTCGCGGACCCGCTTGTCCTTGAACTCGGGACGGCGTCCTTGGTTCAACTGAAGGGTGATGATCCGGCTTCCGGACATGGTGACCAGTTGGCAGTTGGCATCTTTCCTGATCCGCTCATAATCCTGGGGCGGGACCGGCATGATGAAATCCACATCCCCTGACAGCAACGCGGCCACGCGGGTCGCGTCATTCTTGATGGGCGTCAGGACGATCTTCTCCGCATTTCCGGGGGAGTCTTTGTCCCAGTGGTCCGCAAACTTCTCAAAGACGGTCTTCACCCCCTGTTCACGCTCGGTGACTTTGTATCTTCCCGTGCCGGATTCGTTTTCCAAGGCAAATGAGGGGCCGACCTTGACAATCGCATCCTTGGGCTGGCCAGCCTCATCCTTGCCAGTGTAAAATTGTCGGTCCATGGGGAAAATATAGGTGCCCATGTTAAGAACCAAGGCGTAAGGCTTTTTGGTGACAATGTCCACCGTGTGGTCATCCACCACCTTGGCCCCCTCAAAAGGCTCAAACAGTCCCTTGTAATCTTGGCTCTTTTTGAGACGCTCAATGGTCCATTTCACATCCTCTGCCGTAAACGGATTGCCGGAATGGAACTTGACTCCCTTACGCAGATGAAAGCGCATGGTCAGATCATCCAGCCGCTCCCATCTGGTGGCAAGGCGGGGTTCGAAGGTCATCTCCTTTGTCCAGCGAATCAGGGGGTCAAATACCATATGGGAATACTGAAGCATCCCGCCGGAGAGTTGCACATGGGGGTCCAGGGATACCGGGTCCGCGTCCATGGCCAGTTTCAGGGTTTTGGCGTCCGCCATCGCACCCATGAACAGGATCATCAGTCCCGCCATGGTGCATACAAGCACTTTTCTCATTCCTTTTCTCCTCCTTTTTTAAGTCATGCAATTTATATTGACAAAACCAATGCTTCTATAATAATAAAAAAAGGAAAGGTCAAGAAGAAATATGGAAATATCAAATGCGGCGAATATCACGGCTTGCATTTCTGTTTGGCATCTCTCATCATTTCATGTATCATCTCTATGTTCTGCTCAGTGTGTTCGTCAGGGTTCAGCATGTCGGCAAAACACTCCGCATACCACTCAATCTCACCGAGATATCTCTCTTCAATGCGGTTCCAGAGAATGCGCTCGAAAAGGGGAAGCCTCCCCCGGCTTTCGGAAGAGTTCCTTTCCAGATGGGAGCTCAGTATCTGATGCCATTCACCGCACAGCTTCGCATAATATCCCACCGTTTCGGGATCACGCTCGGAAGGTGATTGTTGGAGTATCTCGTCAAACTCGCCGAATATGCTCATATAAATCAGGGGATGCAACAGTGATGAGACTGACAAAAGTAGCTTTCGCCTCACATTCGCAGACAGACCCATATCCCATGAAGTTGTCCTGTCCGGCATCTCAAGGATGCCTTCCTTGTTCACATCACGCATCACGTCTCATTCTATCTTTCCACCAGCGCCATTTTCTTATTATACCAGTTCATGAACGCCGAGGTCAGCAGGCTGAAACAGAGATAAACCGCCATGATCAGGGCCACGCCTTCAACCGCCTGTCCGGTCTGGTTGATGGTGGTGTTGGCCACCGAGACGAAATCGGGAAATCCGATGGCCACGGCAAGGGAGCTGTTCTTGGTCAGGTTGAGCAACTGGCTGGTCAGGGGCGGGATGATGACCCGGAGGGCTTGGGGCAGGATCACCAAGTTCAGGATGTGCCCGGACCGGAGTCCTATGGACATGGCCGCCTCGGTCTGTCCGTGGCTCACTGACTGAATCCCGGCCCGGACAATCTCGGCCACAAACGCGGCCGTGTAAAGCACCAATCCGAGCAGGAGCGCGGCGAATTCCGGACTGATCGTCACGCCGCCTTCGAAATTGAACCCGCTGAGCGCCGGCACATCAAGTGTTGTGGGCGCGCCGGACAGGGCCCATGTGATCAGGGGAAGTCCCACGAGGATGCCAAGGGAGAGCTGAAACAGGGGAAAGGGTCTGCCGGTCTTGTCCTGTCTCGCCTTTGCCCATCGCCGCACGAGGAAGATGATCACACAGCCGGCCAGAAAGGTCCAAGCCATGTGTCCATGAGCCGGATGCGATTCAGGAACCGCGAATATCAGCCCCCGGTTGCTCAGGAACAGGCCGTCCATCGGGTTCAACGCTTGGCGGGGGGATGGGAGCACCTCATAAAAGATGGCATACCAGAAAAAGAGCTGGAGCAACACCGGGATGTCCTGCAAGACCTCAATATAGGTTGCCGCCAGTTTGGATACCAGCCAGTTGGAAGATAGCCGGGCCACCCCCACCAGTGTGCCAAGGATGACGGTGATGAGAATTCCGATGAAAGAGACCTTCAAGGTGTTCAACACCCCCACCCACAAGGCCCGGCCATAAGAGTCGGCTGCCGAGTAGGATATCAGGGATTCGCCGATCTCAAAGGAGGACTCCCTTTCCAGAAAGTCGAAACCGGTCGCGATGGACTGGCGTTCAAGGTTTGTCAGTGTGTTCGTCAAAAGGTAGTATCCAAGCAGTCCCACCATGGTCAGCGTGAAGGCTTGGCATATGATGGAACGCCAGAAGGGATCCTGCCAGATCGGGACATCGGCAGCTGTGTCATGTGGTGTTGCCAATTGTTCCTCCTTCTTGCAAATTGTCTGTTGTCAGTTGCTTGTTGTCAGTTGTTTCAGATCATCTGACTTTGATCGAAACGGACGAGATTTTGACAGAAAATCACTTGATTTTGTATTCATGGTCTGTGTACAGGACAAAAATTCGGGAATGGGCGAGAACCCGGCTTTTTCCCAAACGGCCGACTCCCCAACTGCAAGAAGAAGCCGGGTTTCCCTCCTCGAATCATTTTTTTGTCCTGTACACAGTTCATGGTAGCATAAACTCATCAATCAAACAATTCCAATTGCCTTGATCTTCCTGCAATTCCGGTTTTGCGGCAAACCCCTTTCAAATTCCGGTTGGATGTGTCACAAGCATCAAGCATCAAGGATCAAGCATCAAGGATCAAGCATCAAGGATCAAGCATCAAGGATCACGCATCAAATCCCCACAAGCCGCCTGCAGCACGCGCCTGACCCCCTCAGCCGTGGCTTCCCTGAGAATATCCGTTATCATCTCTCTGGCATCCTCGGTGTTGACAGATCGGACCATCCGCTTGACAGACGGGATGGATTGCGGGTTCATGCTCAGTTCGGTCATCCCGAGTCCCAAAAGCACGGGCGCATGAATCGGCTCTCCGGCCATCTCACCGCAGATGAACACCCCGACCCCATTCTCTCTGGCCGCATCCGAAACCTGTCTGAGCATCCGTATGATGGCCGGGTGTAGCGGCTGGTAAAGATGGGAGACATGCCGGTTCCCTCTGTCAATGGCCAAGGTGTATTGGATCAGGTCATTTGTGCCGATGCTGAAGAAATCCACCTCTTTTGCCATGATATCCGCCATGATGGCCACCGAGGGCACCTCGATCATCATCCCGATGGCGACATTCCTGTCAAACTTGGCCCCTTCCCTATCCAGAGACTCGGCCGCCTCATCCAGCATTCTTTTTGCCTCCAGGATTTCATCATATGTGGAGACCATCGGAAAGAGGATCCGGACATTTCCAAAGGCAGCGGCCCTCAATATGGCCCGGATCTGGGTTTTGAAGACGTCCGCCTCTTTCAGACAGTACCGGATGCCGCGAAGCCCCAGCGCAGGATTCTTCTCAGTGGTCTCAGAATGACGGGCGATGGCCTTGTCCCCATTGATGTCCAAGGTGCGGATCGTCACCGGCTGGGGGGCCATGACCTCGACCACATCCCTGTATTTCTCGAAAAGTTCCGATTCGGAGGGAAAAAGCGGACGGCTCAGATACTGAAATTCTGTCCGGTAAAGCCCAATGCCGTCCCCGCCATGGTCCCTGACAGAGACCACCTCCTCGGGCAGCTCGATGTTTCCCATCACCTGGACAGTGACCCCGTCAAGGGTTTGGGCGGGAAAATGCCCCCCGCGCATGATGGTGGCCTTGCGGACCTCATACGCCATTCTGCGCCTGACAAATCGGACAAGGGTATCCTCCACCGGATGAATGACCATCTCGCCCCTTGTCCCGTCAACAACAAGCAAGTCCTCATTCTGAACCCTCCGCGTCACATCATCAAGCCCCAGCACCGCGGGAATTTCAAGGGTCCGGGCAATGATGCCGGTATGGGAGGTCATCCCACCAAGGTCCGTCACAAATCCCATGATCCGTTCCAACTGGATCTGGCTCGTCTCCGCGGGCGAGAGATCCGCAGCGACGAGAATGACCCGCTTGTCAATGTCCTTGACGTTCGCAGGGTCCGCGCCCATTAGATTCCGCATGATGGGGTCGGACACATGAACAACGTCCGCGGCCCGCTCTCTGAGATACGCGTCGGGCATCCTTCTGAACAGGGTCTGAAGGTCTGAGACCACTTTCCTGAGGGCCCATTCGGCGTTCACCCCCTCCTTTTCGATGGTTTCAATGGTTTTGCCATAGAGCATCTTATCCTTGAGAAGGGCCACATGGGTCTCAAGAATGTCGGCATGTTCCCGAAAATCCTCATGGCTGTTTTCGACAAGGGCATGAAGGTCGTCTTTCGCCTTTTTCACAGCGATTCGGAAACGATTTTTCTCTTTCTCCAGATCGGATTCATGGATCGCATACTTTTTGACAACATCAACGCCAGCCTTGTCAACCAGATATGCCTTCCCGATGCATATGCCCGGAGAGGCCCCGATTCCTTTCAATGTGATTTCCCGGGTCTCTTTGTCCGACATGGCTTATTCTCCGAATCCGTCCTCAATCAGCAACGCGATGCGATTCAGGATGTTCAGGTCTGACTGACTGTCGATCCTTATGGTGAGTGGGGACCCTTCTGAGCATCCAAGGGTCAGCAGGTCAATGATGCTTCCCGCATCCACCGCGTGGTCTCCCTTTATGGCCCATACCGTTGACTCCGCTTCCCGGGCGATATCCGCCATCTTGGCGGCCGCTCTTGCATGGAGGCCCAGCTCGTTTGTGATCACAACATGTTTTGAAGTTTCTTTCATCAGCCAGCCCAAATGTTAAGGATGAAATGTGAAGGATGAAATATGAGGCCCGACCCGATAAAAGACGTCGAGGCCATGAACGTGAACGTGAACATTTGTGGGCAAGTTCAAGTATAAGTACCTGGCCATATGTTTTCAGGTGTCTGCATATGAGGGACAACCTTCCCATTGTGAGCCGCAGATGGACGCAGATGAACGCAGACGGCGGACTCATCCGCGTCCATCCGCGGTTTGTGGGAGTTGTCCTCCCAAGAAAAATCCCGGAAAACTTTTGGCCGGGTACTTAAGGTCACGTTCAAGTTCACGTTCACGTTCACGTTCGAGTTCAAGTTCACGTTCGAGTTCAAGTTCAAGGCCTCCCCCAAATCCGTTATAATCAGCAAAAAATGTCGGGGGCCGTTCCCCTGGCGACACCGGGCAGAGGACTGAACTTTTCAGACAAATTTTCATTGTCGCTCAAACAGAATGAAATGTCAATGGGGCGCGAATGGGAAGGTGAAAAATTCAAATCATTGACAAAACAGAAATCAGATGCTAAACAGACTTTTTCAGGGACTTGAATGCACTCCCACCGTGATGATTCGGGGTGTTTGTCAAAGGGAAAGAAACCAAGTTTTTTCAAAAAAAACTTTGGATCATTGACAACTGACAACGGACACCTTATCTTATGGCCATGCTTTACGGGAAATATCAGTTTTTGTGTCAACTGGAGAATGAGGCGGTTCTCCCCTATTATAAAGGATCAACCTTCAGGGGGGTCTTCGGCCATGCCATGAAGAGGGTGGTGTGCGCGCTCAAAAGGCAGGAATGCGCCCAATGCCTGCTGAGTCAGAACTGTGTCTATACCCGGGTCTTTGAAACTTCGGAATTCACCCGCCCCCCTGAGGGCTCAAGAATCCCCTCGGTCCCCCATCCCTTTGTCATCGAACCCCCCCTGACGACCCAGACCCATTTTCCCGAGGGGGCCGCGTTTGATTTTCATCTCATCCTCTTCGGTGAACTGAATCATGATCTCCCCTATTTCATCTATGCCTTTGATCAGATGGGCCAGATGGGCATCGGCCGGCGGATCCAGGGAAAACGGGGACGGTTCGATCTGAGGAGGGTGAAGACAAAGGGCCAGGTCATCTACTCGGATGATGACCCGACTCTGAGATCATCAGACGCGCCCGAATCACTCAGGGTCACTCGGCCGGATGATTTTTCAGAAGATGCGCTTCGCCTCAGACTCACCCTTGAGACGCCCCTTCGCTTCAAGTTTGGAAACCGCCTGATGGCCGAGTTGCCGTTCCATGTGCTGGTGAGGACCCTGCTGAGGCGAATAACCTCGCTTCTCACTTGTTACGGGGAGGGGGAGCTGGCGCTCGACTATCAGGGGCTCGTCAAAAGAGCCGAAGATGTCCGTATTGTGGCGTCCCACCTGGAATGGTTTGACTGGCGCCGATATTCCCAGCGCCAGGAACGGGGGATGCTCATGGGGGGGTTGTTGGGATCCATCACTTATGAGGGAAAAATGGGTGAATTCATCCCGTTCATGGATTTCTGTGCCAAGGTTCATCTGGGAAAACAGACCTCCTTCGGGCTGGGGAAAATCAGTTTTGAAAGAATCTGATCATCACAAAGAAACCCGACATCCCTGCCAGAAAAAGCCGGGTTTCTTTTCTCACAAGATAAAAGCTTGACAGGAAACCCGGCTTTTTCCCGATCGGACCGACTTCTCCCACCAGAAAAAGCCGGGTTTCTTTTCTCACAAGATAAAGCTTGACTGTCTCATCTTTCTCATATAGAGGATAAGCATCTTTTTTGTTTCTGTCCATCTATTGACATTTGTATGTTTATGCCTCATATTTTGCATATGAGAGCAAGAGAGGATCTCGGCCTGTCAATTGGGTGTCAATGATATTTGAACTTGGCTGAAATGAAATGTGAAATGTGAGGGATGAAATGTGAGGGATGAAATGTGAGGGATGAAATATGAAATGTGAAGGATGAAATATGAAGGATGAAATGGACACTTCATCCTTCATCCCTCATCCCTCATCCTTCACCCTTCATCCTTCATCCTTCATCCCTCATCCTTCATCCCTCATCCTTCACCCCTCATCCTTCACCCTTCATCCTTAGACCTAAAAAGGGGGATTGTGGCATTTGACCCGCTTTCATTTTGGACATATCAAGAATGTTGTTGCATGATGATGACCTGAAAAGAAGGGATTGCGGCTTGGTCACTCACAGATTTGAGAGATTTCCCAGTTCTGTAGAACGATCTGACCTGAGGAAAGGGATTGCGATTTTATGATTTCTCTTGATGCGATGTCGTCAATGGTTTTGATGATCTTGCATGACTGAAAGCTGGTGGACCTGATTTGAAGGGATTGAGACAAGACGCTTTTACCCTATACATTTCCGCTTCCGTCATAGGCTATTCATTTATGAAGGAAGGTTGAAATATGAAGGTTGAAATATGAAATATGAAGAATGAAATGTGAAGGATGAAATGTGTAAGGATTAAATGTGAAGGATGAAATGTGAGGGATGAAATATGAAGGTTGAAGGATGAAGGATGAAGGATGAAATATGTAAGGATGAAATATGAAGGATGAGGGATGAAATATGAAGGATGAAATGTGAAGGATGAAATGTGAAGGATGAAATATGAAGGTTGAAGGATGAAATATGAAGGATGAAATATGAAGGATGAAATATGAAGGATGAAATGTGAAGGATGAAATGGACACTTCATCCCTCATCCTTCCTTCATCCTTGACCTGAGCAGAAGGATTGGCTGTTGGAAGGACAAAAGTTGGGGAACGGTGACAAAACAACCTCCCTGTTTCCGTGTCTTGCCCGTACCGACACCGGCAGGGGCAGGAGAATTT
Source organism: Desulfobacterales bacterium (assembly GCA_029940115.1). Lineage (GTDB taxonomy): Bacteria > Desulfobacterota > Desulfobacteria > Desulfobacterales > 4be13 > JAOZRQ01. The sequence continues at coordinate 8,977 of JAOZRQ010000015.1, read as the reverse complement.
ATGGAGATGGACCTGAACATCTTGGTACTGAGCGCGTTGCTACACAACATTGGAAAATTTGCCAGCCGGGCCAACTGGCCCTCCACAGACGAAAAAGAACACTTCGGCGGGAAAAAACTTGCCCCCGACGTCTTCAATCGGGGGTCCGGGCCTCGGCATCTGCTTCACACCGATCATTTCATAAAAAATGACCTGCCGTTGCCGGCGGATATGGAGGCATCCCGTTCCCTGATTGCCGAAACCGCCGCTCTCGGTCATGTTGCCGGACCAGAAGCCGATCTCCCCCTTTCCCAGGCCTGCGTGATGATCGCCCACCGCCTCAGTTCAGGCGCGGATCCGAGTCTGCCTGAGGAAGCGTCATCTCAACAGGACGCGGAGGAGCGACTCGTGTCCCTTTTTGACGAAATAGAGCTTCTGAATCATCGCTTTGAATCGCCGGGCAGATATGTTCATGATCTGCTTCCCCTGACCCCCGACAATGACGCGATCTTTCCCCGGGCCGGCCGCCCCGAGGCAAACCGTCAGGATTATGAGTCGCTTTTCAAAAGCTTCTTGTCGGAATTGAACGCGTCATATGCTGGAAATCTGAACACCCTGATCTCCCTCCTGAAAAAATACACATGGTGCGTCCCTCTCTCCAAGTCGATGCCGGATGTCTCCCTCTTTGATCACTCGTTTGGCGCGGCGGGCATTGCCCAAGCGTTGTACCTGTATCATCGCCATCATGGCACCCCCCTCCAGTGGGCGGATGATGAGGCCAAGTGTGTTCTGATGACCGCAGAGATCACTGGCTCTCGGGACTATGTCTTCGGCATCCGGAAACAGAGCGGCCCAGGCATGTCAAGGATATTCCGGTGCAGATCATTTTTTCTCCAGACAGTGACCCAATCAATCCTCATTGACATCCACCGCCGCCTCGGCATTCTTCCGGTTTGTCGCCTTGCAGATTCAGGGGGCCGATTTCTCCTCATCCTCCCGCTGACGCCGCTGTTTCAGGAATCCCTGATCCAGTTGGAGACGGACATCCAGTTCTGGTTTCGCAGGAAATTCAAAGGACTGGTGGTCATGAATGTCTCCTATTCCACCCATATGAGGACCCAAGATTGGCACCTGGAAAATTTCCAGGCCAAAATGGATGCGGCAAACAAATCCCTTGAGAGAGCCAAGCACATCCAGTTGAAAAAGACCTTTGCCGTGGCCAGCCCTGTCATCCAAGAGAACCATGACGAAAACGAGGGCGGAAACTGTGAGATCTGCGGCATTCATGCCGCGGATCCGGAAGCCTCCCGGAAATATGAACAGGTTGAACATCAAAAGATTGCCTTATGCCCGGATTGCTGTGAACAGATCGTCCATATGGGCCGGCGCCTCTCCAAGACAGACTATCTGGTCTATGGCCCTGACGGGGAGATCCCCCTGTTCGGCGACATCTGGCTGACGCTTTCAGGAAAAAAGCCTTCGGACACAGGCACCCGCTTTCATGTCGAGGCCCTGAACCGCGCGGGAGGTTTCAACCCCGGCGCACCCTTGGCAGGCCATCTGCCTCTCATGACCAAGGAGGAGCTGTCAGACAAGAGATGGGTGACCCTTTTCAGGCAGGACCGGACTCAGGAACTCATCCCGAACCAGCCCAAATCCTTCACCATGATCGCCCACAAATCAAAGCGGGAGAGACAGGGCAGGTTGCGGGGCAGAAGCCTTCTGGCCTTTTTCAAGGCGGATTTGGACAATAGGGGGCTCATCTTCAGCATGGGTCTTGCAGGACGCATGTCCGCGGCCCGGTTTGCCTCTCTTTCACGGATGTTGAACCTCTTTTTTTCAGAATATCTGGGCAGTCTGCTTGAGACCGAGTTCCCGGACATCCATGTCGTCCTTGTCGGCGATGATGATCTGTTCGTGCTTGGCCCGTGGCGGCAGACCCTCCGCTTCTCCCTCCTGCTGAGAGAGAGGCTCTCCCTGTTCTGCGCCCAGAACCCTGACATCACCCTGTCCGGCGGACTTCTGACCGCAAAGCCGGGGATTCCCATGAGCAGAGCCGCTGATCTGGTTGAGGATAACCTCAGGGAGGCCAAAAAGGTCTGGGAGCCGGATCGGATAAAGAATTCGGTGAACTTTCTGGGCCATACGCTCTCCTGGGAAAGATTTGAGGAGCTGATCACCTTGGGCCGCCGCTTTGACAAGGCGGTGGAGAGTCAGGCCAAGACCAAAATGTCAACCGCCTTCCTATACCGACTGCTGGCATATTACAAAATGTACCGGAAGTTCACCCATGAAAAGAAGATCACTTTCGGCAGATATCTGGCTCTGGCCCATTATGACATCGGAAAGAACATCCGATCAGACAGAAAACGGAATCAGTCTGAGGTGGAGATGCTGTACCGGATTTTTTCAGTGGGACAGTCGGGCAAGGGAGATCTGGATATGCTGAACATTCCACTTTTTTATGCAATCAATCTGAACAGGGATTAGAAGGTGTTTGAAAACTCCCTTGCCGCCGCTGACGGACAGAGCCGCATGTGAATCGCAGGACAGAGCCCGCAAGTCGCCGCACGGACATTGGCGTGACCATCCACATGGCACATGGGCAGACGGTCTGGCCGTCGCGAGTCCCTTGGGGTATAAGGCACATGCACAGAGTCGGCATCGATCGGAAGACTGCAAAATTTGTGGTTCCATTGGCATGCCGCAGGAAAAAAAACCGGTTTCGGCTGGGGAAATGCGAGATTGAGGGAAAAGAAACCGGGTTTTGGCGTTCAGCTTCCCTTTGAGCCTTGAAGGATTGACGGCAATCCCCTTCTCACCCGCAATCCATGTCGTGGATCAAGGAGATTGGGAGTGGATTCCGGGTCAGATGACGGGAACCTCGTCTGAGGGGAGCGAAGCCTCGGGGACTGCCGGTTCCCGTCATCTGCCCGGAATGACAGGTTCATGTTGGATTTGGGGAATGGGACAAAGGCTCTTTGCCAAAAACCCGGGCAAAAGTTTTCGCCACATCCGACAACCAACACAAAAAAATGGCAGACATGATGGCAACAAACAAACCTGAACCCTACAGAAACAAACTCTCAAACTCACAAACTCACAAACTTTCAAACTGATTTACATGGGAGGTCTTATGGAATACTTTGACACGTCAGGGATCATTCGCACCGAGCTTCTTGACACCGAGGCCCGGAGAGTGGCCGATGGGTTTGTTGAGAGAAATCCCAGGAATCCGGGGAGGCTGATTGCAAAGAGGTCCTTGTCATCGGCCCAGCTGAGACGTTTTTTCAACGAGTTCAGGCAACTGGAAAAAAAGGTGAAGGCAACCGGTTTTGACAAGGTGAAACCCCTGATCAAGATGGTCAAATCAAAAGCCAGTTACGCGGGAAATCCCTCCAATCCCAAAATACCGAGATCCTTCAAGGATTTTCTGATCAGCAATGTGGATGCGATCAACACTGAGCAGGATTTCGAGGCATTCATGCTCCATTTCGAGGCGGTGGTCGGTTTTTTCTATGGAATTGAAGGTGTCAGCAACAATTGAGAATGGAGGCGTGAGAAGTCTCTGCTGTGTTCCGGCTTTCAACCTTTGAGGGGAAATATGATGAAGTTGGAAAGAGTGAGAACGATTAAAGGACAGATCCAGGTGATCACAGGACTCCATATTGGGGCATCCAATGAGAACATCGAAATCGGAGGACTGGACAATCCGATCATCAAGGACCCGCTTCCGGGGAGCAACGCGCCTTACATACCGGGTTCTTCCCTGAAGGGCAAGTTTCGTTCCCTGATCGAGATCAAGGAGGGCAGGTATGTCAGTGACGGGCGGCTCAAAGGGAATCCTTGTGACTGCGGCAGGCGGGAGTGCCCGGTATGTGCGGTGTTCGGCACATCCGCCGCCAACCGGCCTGAAAACCTGGGTCCCACACGCATTGTGGTGAGGGATGCACATCTCTCTGAAAAGAGGATTGAAGCCATGGGGATATCATGGAAAGAGCGTTTCCGAAAAGGTGATCTTCCCATGGAGGTGAAATATGAGAACGCGATCAACCGGATCACCGGTGTCGCCAATCCGAGGCCCCTTGAACGGGTGCCCGCGGGGGTGGAGTTTGATTTCAACATCGCCTTCAAGGTGTTCGAAGATGATCCTGAAACCTATTTCATGACACTGCTCAAAGCCATGCGCCTGCTCGAGATGGATGCGCTGGGGGGCGCGGGATCACGCGGATGCGGGCAGATTCAGTTCGCCAACATCACCATTGATGGCGAACAGAAGCCGGAAAACTTTCTGGAATCCATGGAACTTTAGGGGCCGATGGGCGATGGGCGATGGGCGGCAGTTGCCATTGCCTCACCCCTCACCCCTCGCCTCTCGCCCGCCGGAGGGAGAACATGCTTTACCGATACAAGCTCACACCAGCGTCCCCGCTGATCACCCCGCTCATGTCGGACACATTTTTCGGGCATTTCTGCTGGGCAGTGTCATACCGCGAGGGAGAGACCTTCCTCTCTGATCTGCTCGATTCCTATGGCAACCCAACCCCCGCGCCGGTTCTCTTCTCCTCGGCATTTCCATCGGGAACGCTTCCCCGTCCTTCCCTGCCGCGGCCGGGCATGGACAAGATCAGAGAATTTGTCCGCGGGCATTTCGGAGAGGAGAAGAAGAATCTGTTTCAAGGCATGTCAACGGTCAGGAAATGGGATGACCGCCGCCTTGTTTCGACAGAACAGTGGATGAAGGTGAAAGACGCGTATTCAGAGGAGAGACTCTACGAGGAACTCATGGCGGCATCCTCCCTGACAACAGAGGAGCAGATTTGCAAAATTGAGGTGACCGCCGCCAATGTGGTGAACCGGGTCAGCGGGATCGTTCCCGCGGAAAGGGATGCCCTGTTTCACAAAGAGAAGAACTGGTATTATGAGGGGGTGGTGATCGACCTCTATGTCGAGATCAATGATGAGAGCATAAGGGACCTTTTGCAATGGTTTCTGCTCGAATTTCTGCCTGAAAGCGGTTTCGGTGCGGACAAATCGGCTGGCATGGGAGCCATGGCCATTGTGCCGGATGACGCCTTTGATCCGGCGATCTTCTCCACACCCGACGCCAACGCCCGGCTCTCACTCTCATTGGCCTCTTTTCTGGGGATCGAGCAGTATGATGCATTTTACCGCCTGAAAACCAAGTTCGGCAGACTCGGTGGAGACTTCGCCGTTTCCGGTCCCGATGGGGATCCCAAGCCATTCAAGAAACCCGTTCTGATGTATGAACCCGGGGCCGTCTTTTTCTGTTCGGAAAGCCTCAGTCACGCCCCACTTTTGAAAAATGTTCATTCTGACACGCGCATCCGTCACTGCGGAATTCCCATAACGCTACCGTTCAAGGCGGCAAGCGGCAAGCGGTGAGCGGCAAGGCCGCTTGCCGCTCGCGCGGTTCTTGCCGCTCGCGGCTCGCCATAAAGAGGAGATTTCCATGGCTTTGCCACAATATACGCATTACCGGGTGAACCTGCATGTCCTTTCTCCCATTCATGTGGGCGCGGGACAGGAACTTGATCCGTTCTCCTATGTCATTCGGGACCGGACCCTCTTCATGATCGACCTGATCAAATGGATGGAGGTGTATCCGGAGCAGGACAAACTTTACCATATGATGGATTCTGACAATTTTGCCAACATTCGATCATTCATTGCTGAAAATTTCAACGCCGAAAACGCGATCCGGTGCGCCATTCCGGTGGACAATCCAAAACTGCTGGACACCTACCGGCGGGCCATTCAGAAGAAGGACCCAAAGAATCAGGTGCTCATCAGCCCCATGACCCGGAATGAGATCAGCACAGAGGCCTATATACCCGGCAGTTCCATCAAGGGGGCCATCCGCACGGCCATTGCCAATCATTTTGTCAAAAAGGCCGGCGTCACTTCGAGGGATGCCAAGGGACGGGATGATTACAACAAGAAGATATTCGGCCAGATCAACAAGGATCCCATGCGTTGCCTGAGACTTTCAGACGTCTTTCTCGGAAAGCCCGGCACGGTCATTGTGGAATCAAAGGAATTTCCCTTGGATCCGGACAAGGCCCTCACCCCGAAGGGCCATACAGAGGTCTCGGTCAGCCAGTGCCATGCCGGCAGGCCCCTGGTCTATCCGCTCAGGTTCGCCATGGCGCCCTTTGAACTTCACAAAGAGAATGTCCATCCGGAATTTCTGGCAGATGTGCTGTACCAGTTTTATGTGCCCAAGTATGAGGCGGAATACCAGAAGTTCTATCATTCCCGCCAAGCAGAAAGGGTTCAGCAGGGGCTCATTCCGATGAATCAGGCGATTGCCGGATTGCGGACGAATGAGACGCTTGTTCGGGTGGGCCACTACTCCCATGTGGAATGTGTCACTCTGGACCATGTCAGAACGCCCCAGACGCGCATGGGGAAGAACGGCAAGCCCCTTCCCTGGGGCAAGACCCGGACCCTTGCCAACGGGATTTACCCCTTCGGATGGGCAAAGCTTGAGTTCTGTGACCTGCCCTCACGGCCGAGGCCGGAGAGGACGTGGCCATTTGCCTTGGAGGGCGATCCAAGGCAGAAGGGCCATCCCGGAGGCTTTGACACGACGTTCAGGCGCACTTCGGCTGATCAATCAGGGGGTGAGAAGAGACCGATTCCCCAGAAGATCGTGCCGCCTTTTGAAAGGCTGAAAGAAGATCTGGATCTGATCAGGGCAAATGACATGGGCCGGCTCGGAACCATCATTCAGAAGATCGACTCCCTTGAAGCCGACGCGGAAAAGGCGGCTCTCGCAGAGGCCATCCGGGACAAGATCGGGCCCAAGGCATTCAAGAGGCATAAGCGGAAGAGGCATCTTCAGGAGCTCATCGCCAAGGCCAAGAAAGAGGGATGATGTCTGAAGCTTGCCCTCGACATCCCCGATAAAAAATGTCGGGGACAAGTCTTTTGTCGGGGGGATGAAATCTGAGGGAGTCTCACCCTTGTGTGGTGAGCTTGGAAACCGGGCTTTCCCACCCTTCAACCTCTCTGATCCTCGCTCTCCTCAGAAGTTTCAGGCGCGTCATCATGAGAGGCCAATGGGTCGTCAGAGGGTGGAAGCGATGCCGGACCCCGTTGATCCGGGAGGTTGATGTCCTCGGTCAGCAGTCCGACACGCCGCGCCCGCTTTTCCCACAGGGACCGGGCCAATTCCTGCATGTCCTCTGTCTTGTCCGCCTCATCCACAATCTCCAGCCCGAGAAGGGTTTCAACCACATCCTCCAATGTGACGATCCCCTCCATTCCCCCATATTCATCCACCACCAGTACGATATGTTCCCGCCGGTCCAGCAGATACTCAAAGAGCTCGGAGAGCGATTTCGAGCTGGGCACCGCCCTTATCTCCCGCTTGAACTCATGCAGCCTCGACTCATGCATGTCCCGTGCCTGGGCCAGGAGGATGTCATCTTTCAGGACAAAGCCGGTGATGTCATCCCGATTGGCGTTGTATATCGGGATGCGCGAGAATGGGGTCTGATCGTTCTGCTCAAAAAACTGATCAATGGTGATGTTCTCCTGCACCGTGAACGCGACCGTGCGTGGGGTCATGATGTTTTTGATGGTTGAGGAGCGGAAGCGGAACAGGTTTTTCAATATCCGAGATTCCTTTACCGCCAACTGCCCCTCTTTTGCCCCAAGATCAGCCATGGCCGCGAACTCCTCCCTGCTGAACCCCTTCAACCCAGGTGACCCGGATGTCCCTGTGAGACTCCGGGAGAGCCACACAAAGGGGTACAACAGCCAGATCAGATACCTGACGGGCCGCGAGAGAACTGGAGCCAGCTGTCGCCAATAGGTGGCCCCCAATGTTTTGGGGATGATTTCGGAAAATATCAGAATCAGCAGGGTCAGGATGGCGGACGCGATCCCGAGCGACTCATTTCCAAAGACCACCGCGGCCTGCGCACCGGCACCGGCCGCGCCCACTGTATGCGCGATGGTGTTCAGGGTGAGAATGGCCGCGAGGGGACGATTGATGTCGTCCTTGAGTGCGCGCAACAGTTTCCCAGAACGCTTTCCCTTCTGCTCCAAAGAGGCAATATAGGGTGATGTCACGCTTAACAAGGTGGCCTCGGCAATGGAACAGAAAAAGGAGAATACCAGGGCAATCAGAACATAGATGACAAGTAATACCATAAATGTTTCCAAATTGTATGTAAGCCGGACCGATAATTGGCCCCGTAAAAGATCACCTAGACTGTCCAAATCAGCTAATTCCCCTTGCCCGCCTCTTGGCCCTCACATTTTGTCCTGATTCTTGCTGAGATGGGCATTGCGGCCAAATTTTGCGGGGCCAGAAGTCGGGCAGGAAACAATGGCTGAAAACGGCATTTTCAGACGGCCCAGATCACACCACTTTGCAAGTTTTCGTTTCGTACCTCGCTCAACTCGGACTTGTCTCCGATTGAAGATGTCGGGGCAAGCTTTTCCCCGATGCTTGTCCCCGACTTTTTATCGAGGAAAAAACGTCGGGATTGGCAAATCCGAGCCGCCGGATTTGTCAATCCCTGACTAAAGACGAAAGGTTCTGGCGGGAGCATGAACTTGAAAAGTGATGGACTACCCAGATTCACAAAGAAACCCGGTTTCACCTCAAGGGACTGGGCGAACAGGTCCCGTGCTTGTCCCCGACGTCTTTTGTCGGGGACAAGTATCGGGGGACGCGGCACCGTTTCAGAAAGCGGGTTTCTTTGTCCTTTATGCCTACTGAGATTGGAAAATCTGAGCAGTTTGATACCATTACTGAATAAGGTCTTGCATAGCAAAATGTTGAAAAAGTTTCAAGCAAAAGTTTCATTGCCCCGGTTTCATATCCCGGGAAAAAGACGTCGGGACAAGTATCGGGGAACGCGGCAGAAACCGGGTTTCTTTGTTCTTTCAGATCTGCTGATCGGGCGGGGTCGTCGGGGGAGACGATGCGGTCCTTCACGTGCCGCTCCCCGGCAAGCCT